>CACXDY010000110.1 GCA_902766505.1 uncultured Prevotellaceae bacterium | reverse complement strand
TCTCACTTTCGGAGAGGATGAATACACGGTCCTTCGTGTCAGGACCGCAGTCAGTGCCGAAATAGAAGTTGGCGGCATTCTTGACATCTGTCTCCACGATGGCTTCAGTCTCTGAATCCGTGAAGGCTCGGATGAGGAATTCGCTGTTCAACCAGTGGCGCAGGGAGCAGGTGCTCCAACTGGTGTCGGTGTAGGTGTCGTTGAAAGGGCAGGTGTCGGGCATGCGGTCTGCCAGCAGCAAGGCTCTGTCGCCCGTCTGCTTTAGAATGCGCCATTTGATGGGCGCATAGGCAAAGTAGTGCCACGCCTCTGTGTCTGTCCACCGATAATGTTGGGCACGGCTGTCGGAATGGCTCACGGCATCCGTAGCGGAGAGCCTATGGTAACGCTTGCCGGAAATCTCCGTGTCGTTGTCCGTCCACTCGGCATTCTCCAGTTGGGAGTAGAGCGCAGCATCAACAATCACATCACCTTCTACCAGTGCATAGTCTTCCACGGCACTGAAATGGCCGCTGACCACCTCGTTGGCAGGATATGAGCCAAATAGGATACACTCCCAGCGTGTAGCCTTCTGAGGATTTCCTTCTTCTTCATCGTCTTCGCTGCATGCTGTCAGCGACAGACAGAAGAATGCCAGAGCTGCAAATCTGAAATATGTTTTTGTCACTATTTCCATCTTGAGTTTCTTGTCTTGCAGATTTTTTCGATTTTCATTATCTATCCTTCCGTGTCGGGTAAACAATAGGACATTGATTATTCCATGAACAAGTCATCCATTGTGACAGTTGCATAGATACTTCCCGAATATTTATTCTCCTTAAGCCCGTAAGTAGTGACAAGGATGTTGTGAATGGCGTCATTTGTTTTTGTGAAATGAGCGAATGCTTCATTGCGTTCCCGGATTTTCTTTTCGTATTCTCCGGAAAGTATAAATAATGACTGACAGTATTTCATTTCGCAAACATCAATAATATGATCACCACGACACAAGAGCAGGTCTATCTGTGCTCCTGACCACTCCGTGCCATCCTTATCCGTATATTTTGTTATAGACCATGAACAGATATTGGTGAGAACACCTTTTATGCTTAGCTTACCCCTGATTTGGCTGATGTGGTGCAGGCACACCTGCTCAAAAGCATATCCCGTCCATGCGCGCCTGACTCCTTCATTAATATTCGACCAGTAATGCTCGTCAAGCCCCGTTCTGTTGCCAATGAATTTCTGGTGGTAGAGGCAGAATAAGTCGGTAAGTTGATAAAGACTCCCATGTTCTTTCTTACCGTAAGCTGAATATTTGCGAATGAAATCGCACTTGCATAGGTTATCCAGGACGGTGGAGAGCATGCCTCCATCACCAATATTTAATTCTTCTTTTATTTCTTTTAGCGTGAGTCCTTTGTTTTTCTTGGCCACAGCTTCCACCACTTGTCGGTAAGTATTGGATGATTTGAACAATGAACGGAACAGAAATTCATATTCCGTACGCAGGGGGGCACCATGACGGTAGAAAAGATTGTCAATGTTCCGCTCAAAAGGTAATCCCTTTTCCAACATGTCCAGGTAGTATGGAATACCACCGAAAATCATGTATGCTTCCAGTATCTGATACCGATTCCAAAAGATTCCTTTTCTTTGCAGCAAGAATTTCTCCACTTCATACAAATTGAAAGGGGCAATGTAAATGGAACGTGAAGATCGGCCGTATAATCCTCCCTTGTCACCTATGACCTTGTCAAGCATCCATGAGGTTGCAGAACCACAAACCACTAATTTCAAACCATCATAAGTAGACGCCCATGTGTTCCAGAAATGGCTGAACGCGGTAAGGAAGTTGGACTTTGGTGTTTCCATCCAAGGCAATTCATCGAGGAAGACCACTATCCGGTTTTTCCTCAGAGTGAGCAGATAATTCTTTAACTGTTCAAATGCCTCGAACCAGTTCTTGGGCGGTGTCTGAGACCTGCCACTGTATTCTTTAAGAGCATTGGCGAATAAGGATAGTTGAACTTTCATGGAAGTCTCAAAACTCCCGGTATAGAAGAAATCAAATTTCTCTTCAAAGAAATACTTGACAAGATAAGTCTTGCCGACACGACGACGGCCATAAACAGCTACAAGGCGTGCCTCTTTTTCTTCACAGATGTTTTTTAGAATATGCTGCTCATACTCGCGGCCAATGATACGATTGTCAGTCATAAAGCAGTTGTATAAATTTACATTGCAAAATTAATATTTTCCTTTCAATCACGCAAGTATAATGTCTCCGGAACTGTATTTTTTTTAGCGTTTCGGATAAGATATAATTCAAAATGCTTCCGAAGTCATACTTTTTTTATATGTTTCGGATAGGTTATAGTTGCTATCTATCAAGCACGTTAAAAAGGATTGGCATTGACAGCGTTTTGCAGATTCTTCGGGAGCGCATGGCAGTTGAGGAACAGGTAGGTGGTGTTCAGTGCGATATAGTCGCGCGACATATACCAGATGCCCTTGTATTGTCCGCTCTTGCCCCATGAGTTCTTCACCAGATAGAACGGTTTTCCCTTCTCGTCGACGGCCTTGCCGTAGATGACCATCACATGGTCGTAGGTGAACCGCCAGTCGTCCCATTGTTCTTGGCGCATCTGCTGTGTGGGCAGGACGCCGTCCGGGAGCATCGCCAGGCCCGTGCGGGTGAAGTCTCCAGTCACGTCGCCGCCCCATGCCACTGTGTAGCCCGCATCCAACGCCTTGTCGAGCGCGTCCATCAGTTGTTCGATGGGAATGTTGTAACTGGGTTTCAGCCGCCATTTGTAGGGTGACTCGATGATGAACCACTTGTTGAACGGGTGATGCGTGTAACTGGTCAGGCTCACGTAATCATCGAGGTTGAGTCCCAGGCTTTCCGCAAAAGATTTTGGCGTGTAGGTCTTCCCTTGATAGGTGAATGATTCCGGGCAGCGGCCTATGTAGCGCTCGATGACAGCCTGAACGCTGTCCTTCCAGTGGGGCAGGGGTGCTTCTGCGTCCTTGACAACGATACTGCTCACCCGACGCTCCAGTTCGGGGAAGAACACCTTGAAGTTGGCCAGCGAGTCGCCCGTCAGAGAACCGGGTGCCGGCATGGCGTTTTCCGGACAGATGCCATGGGTGCGCATCACCTCCAGCACATCATCGCACGAGCCGCCCTCAGAAATCTGGCTGTAGCCGTGCATGCGGACATAGTGCGTGGCGCAGTCCGTGTAATCCTTGTTGACCACGAACATCTCGCACAGGTCGTAAGTCTTTCCCGTCTTCCGCAGGATTTCACTCTCGAAGTACCCCAATGTGGCATAGGCCCAGCAAGTGCCGCTGCGGTATTGGTTTTTAATGCTCGTTATCGGGTTCTCCTTCACGATTTGGAAAGACTTTTTTGCGTCTGAGGCAATCGCATTCCGCTGAAGGTTCTCCTGTGCTGATGCTGTCGAAGCCATCAGTATCGCTGCTATGGCTATGGCTGTTTTCAGTGTCATTCTTATTATGTGGTTGTCTACCTTCTAAAATTGTTGATGGGGTTCATTTGTTCAGATTGAAACGATGTTGCTTCATTCCCTTTCAATTGGCAAATTTACAATATTTCCTTGAAATCTCTAAAGAAACAGCGCATAAAAAGGCAGTGGCCTTGGAATCTTGCAGAGGGGATGGTGGGGCTGTCCGTGTTGTTAATAGAAACACAAAAATGTCAAAATTTGGATGGTAAGGGATTTTTTTAGTATATTTGTAGCCTGTGCAACGCACCTGCATTGTCAGGTTGCCGCAGCAGTTGCTCGACCGCTACTCCGATGTCGGGAAATAGACCAGAAGGTGACGCCCATGAAAAGACGATGGATATTGACAATCTTTGGATGCCTCTTGTCCTGGGCAGGCATCCTCTCCGCCAAAGACTATGACGTGAGAGATTTTGGAGCCGTCGGCGATGGGCGGCATATCGACTCGCCCGCCATCAATGCCGCTCTGCAGAAAGCCGCGCAAGACGGGAAACACGCCGTTGTGGTTGTCGGTGAGGGCACCTACCTGTGCTACTCCCTTCACCTGCAGTCGGGTGTGACGCTGCGGCTTGAGCGTGGTGCCGTGCTGAAGGCCGCCCCGCCCACTGCCACCGAGGGCTATGATGAAGCCGAGGAGAACTCCTCACGCTATCAGGATTTTGGCCACAGCCATTGGCACAACTCACTGCTTTGGGGCGAGGGACTGCATGATGTGGTTCTGGAAGGCGAAGGACTGATAGACGGCAGCGATGTGCTCACCCGGGGCGGACAGCGCAAGAGCGACACGGGGCAGACAACAGCCAACAAGGCCTTGGCCCTGCGCGACTGCACCCACGTCACCATCCGTGGCCTCCGTTTCCTGAGTTGCGGACATTTTGCCATGTTGCTGACGGGAGTAGACCATCTGCTGATAGAAAACACGGTCATCGACACCAACCGCGATGGCATCGACATCGACTGCTGTCAGCATGTCACCGTGTGTGGCTGCCGGGTCAACACTGTGAACGACGATGCTATCGTGCTGAAATGCTCCTACGCATTGGGGTGGCCCAAACCCACCGAACATGTGTTGATAGAAGACTGTCATGTGAGTGGTTATGATGTGGGGTCGGTGCTTGTTGGAGCACCCACCGCCCTGACTACCAAGGCACCCGACGGTGACGGACCTGCGGGGCGCATCAAACTCGGCACGGAGAGCAACGGCGGTTTCAGGCATGTCAAGATACGGCGCTGTACCTTTACCCACTGCCGCGGCTTGGCTCTGGAAACTGTCGATGGTGCGGAGATGAGTGACATTGACGTCAGCCATCTCACGATGAGAGACATCTGCAACTCTCCCATCTATATCCGTCTTGGCGACCGGATGAGGGCACCCGAGGGATTCCATGCCTCCTCCACCAGAAACATCCGCATCCAGCATGTTGACGTCGACAGTGCCGACAGCCGCTATGCCATCCTCATAGCAGGTATAGCGGGGCATCCTGTACGCAATGTAACCTTGAGCGACATTGATGTGCGGTTCCAGGGTGGACTGACACTCGACGATGTGGCGCAGCAGCGCAACAGCAATCCTTTCTTCTTTGGCGGTGATGGAACGGCCATCATCAGCCGCCATGAGACCGGGGGGTATCCCGAGCCGTCGGCCCACGGCATTCAGCCGGCATGGGGAGTGTCTGTCATTCATGCGGAGGACATTTTGTTGAGAAACATCCGGCTGCAGACCCTTCACGCCGATGAACGACTTGCCGTCTCTCTGCAGCATCACCGGAAAGTGAGGTTTCACAACGTGAAAGCGACGAACAATGGCTTGTCGGAAGAATTTGGCAAAAACAAGAAATAAAACAATAAGATGAAAAAGACTTTAATGGTATTTTTGATGGTTATGGGAGCATTACAGTTACATGCACAAGACCAGAATTTCTGGATTTTCCTTTGTTTCGGACAGTCGAACATGGCGGGACAGGCCCCAATCGAGGAGCAGGACCTGGCGGTGGGTGACCGTTATTTCAGTATGGCTACCACCGACGGTGCAGACCGAAAGTTGGGCACTTGGCGAAAAGCCGTGCCGCCCTTGTGCCGTGCCGATGCCCATCTTGGACCAGCCGACTGGTTCGGACGCACACTGATAGATGTTGTGCCCGAGAATGTGCGCATAGGCATCGTGTCGGTGGCAGTGGAGGGTTGTCCCATCACGTTCTTCGACAAAGACCAGAATGCAGCCCTGATAGCCAAGGAGGAGCGCGACTGGATGAACGGCATCCTCGACCAGTATGGGCGCGACCCTTACGGGCGCCTGCTGTCGATGGCCAAGAAAGCAGCCAATGACGGTGTCATCAAGGGCATCCTGTTGCACCAAGGAGAGACCGATGCCTACAATGACCAATGGCGCAAGACACTGAGGAAGATTTACCGAGACCTCCAGGAAGAATTGCGTTTCGACTCAACGGCAGTACCCCTGCTTGTCGGCGAGGTGGTGCGTGGAGAGTATGGCGGCATCTGCGGTCATGCCAATCCCACTATCAACGATATCGCCAACCATTATCCCAACACGTATGTGGTCTCTTCCGAAGGTTGTCTTCCCAGCGACGACAATCTCCATTTCAGCAGCGAGGGCTACCGGCAGTTGGGCAGGCATTATGCCTTGCGCTATTTAGAGGCCACGAATCCCGCTTTGGCCGACGTTTGCCGTCGGAAACTTGCCTCTGCGGGGCATGAGAAGATTTCCATACCGGCATCGGATTTGAAAATTCAGGCCAACCGGACAGGCAAGACCCTCCGAGTTGTCGCCTCGGAACCCATTGAGAAGGTCGATGTGGTCAGTTTCTCCGGACAGACCGTCAAGACTTTCACACCCGGAGGGAAAACTGAATTTAAACTCACGCTGAAGGGCCTGCCCAAGGAAAAACTGGTGTTCGTTTTCCAAAGTGCCCATGGTAAAGCCACCACCGATGTCAATCTCCAATAATCCACGGCCACGATGGACGTGCTGAACAAATATTTCCTCAAGACAAACATGCCGGTGGTGCCTTCCCAATACTGGAGCATTGCGCATGGCACCAGTCCCGGAGAAGTCGTCTGCGATGAAGAGGGCATGCAAACCATGCGTCAGTTGGGCTTGAACATGGCTTTCCTCATCAAGTCCATCCGTCTCGGCCTACAGCATTTCGGTTCACCGAAGATTCTGGAGCCGTTGGTAGAGACGCATTATATCAGATGACAGACGTCTACCGTCCATGAGCCGCGCTGACGGCAGCATGGATGTTGGCTGTGATGTCCAAAGGTGACTGATTTTCTTCAGTGACGTGGCGGCAGGCTCTGGAAATGGCGTGTGGTCCACACTTGTATAAGGAATACTCCACCAAGCAGGATACCTACCTTATAAGGAGCGTTAATGTCGCCTGAAGAGAACAACCATTTTGACAGCGGCATGACGATGAGGGGCGACACGAATTGCCCTAAATAGAGAGCAGCGGAGAGCAGGGGCATGACCGTGGTGGCAGAGTTCTTCCCTCCCTTGATACTGGCGATGGTGTTGAGATATGGTACACCCACACCGTTGGCAATGCCGATGGCGGCGGAACCGAGGACTATCATAGCCACTGATGATACCATGAACGATGCATAGCCGAGAATGAAGAACAAAGGGGCGAAAAACTTGATGGGTTGGCGGAACGTCTGCATCAGAAAACCGAAAACGAGTCCCACGAAGAACGCCACGACGTCCAACCCCACCATCACCATTGTTATCATCTCTGTCGATAGAGCCGTCTGCTGTCGGGTGATGATGGCGAAGTTGGTGGGAAAGATAAAGAAAATCATCATCAACAGCAGCATGCCGACAACCGAAGGGTGAAATTTCAGCAGTTGTCTTGGATGGAAGGGGATACCACGCTTGTTGGCTGAGCCCAACTGCTCGTCGGGCAGCCATAACCACACCATCACGACGGCTATCAGTCCCATCAGGTAGACGAGGAAGGTATAGTTCCACTCCACTGTTGCCAGCATCCCCGCTAAAAGTGTAGCCACCACTCCGCCCATCTGGTTCATCGCCGCAGATAGTCCCATAAGCTGTGCCTGTTGCTCAGGGGGGAAATAATAGGCGAGTAGTCCAGTGGAGAGCGGCATGATAAGTCCTACGCTGATACCTAACAAAGCCCGCATGACAAGGAGGAGGTAGATGTCGTTGACAAAGAAACAGCCTGCTCCGGCCACGACATAAAGCAATAGTCCAGTGGTGGCGATGGCCCTTGTTTGCAGCCGACGGCTGATAGGTAGGAAGAAGAGATTGGTGACAATGATCAGCAGGGCGGGCATACTGACGATAAGTTGCACCAAAAGGTCGGGAGCTGATGCAAAATGAGCTTTGATGATACCCAGTGCGGGGGCGATGGCTGCTCCTGCCATCACGGTGAGCAGCGACATCGACAGGATGGTAGCCGTCACACGTTTTGCGACGTTTGTTTGTTCCATTAAAGTTGTGGAGTTGTAAGCTCTACCAAGCTATAGAGTCGTTAGAAAAATGGTGGCAAGTAGAAAACTGAAAATAGGATGAATGCTAAGTGTAGCTTCTGGTTTGCCTCATTGAAAATCGGCTGCAAAAATAGCAAAAAAAGTTTAAGAGAAGGGCTGTATCCATCTTAAAAAATCGAAAAAGTGACATTCTATAGCATTCGTAAAATCGGTTTTTTTTGTTAGTTTTGTGCAATCAACGATTTAATACGTATCACTAAAAACAATAGAAATTATGTCAAAGACAGTAGAACTGCAGATTGAGAAGAGCCGCAGTCTCGTGGCAGGTTTGCGCAAGCACCTGAACGGCATAGGCGGTGGTGTGACCAATGATGAAATCAACGGCATGGAGCAAACCCTCTGCGAGCTGGAAGCCATCAATGCCGAGGTGGAAAGACTGCGCGGGGAACTCGCTCCCAAGGTGAAGCAAATGAACGAGGTGTTGGCCCGCGTCAAGACTTCATATGCCGAGAAGAAGAAAACGTTGAAAGGCTATTATCTGCAGGAACAATGGGCAGAATATGGTATACCCGATAAGCGATAAGATGAAAAAAAATGAGCATTTTGCCAACATATAAAAACTACACAAGGGAATCCCGCTGACGGGCTCTTCCCTTTTTTATTTCTCTACATGACCTGTTTGAATATGGGAATAATACAAAACTCCTGTCCATATTGGCAAACAAAATGCTAAATAGGCAGATTGTTCGTATGTTTCTCGATTCTTTTATCGCCTCAATTACCCAATAATAGGGAAAGATTTCATATTTTTGCCAAAGAAATCAAAATCAGTGCGTTTAGGAGAACCTAAGATTTATCATAGAAAAAGGAACTCATGCCAAGAGTCTTTAAGCCCGTCACATGATACAAGAATATTAACGATGATGATAAGACCCGTACTTCATCAATACCAAATAGGAACAGAGGTGACCGCATTCAGTACCACACGCCATGGAGGTGTGAGTAAAGATAACTATGCCTCGTTCAACATCAACTATTATTGTGGCGACGACCCCAATGATATCAGAACCAACCGCGAAAACCTATGCCAGTTGTTAGGTATCGATGAAGACCATCTGGTATATCCGCATCAGACTCACAGCGACAAGGTGGCCGCCATAGACCGCCAATGGATGGATTCGATGAGCACAGCAGAGAAAGCGATAAGTCTGGAAGGTGTGGATGCCGTCATGACAAATCTCTCCGGGGTCTGCATAGGGGTGTCTACAGCAGACTGTATCCCTATTCTGCTTTACGATCAAGAGAACCACGCTTGCTGTGCCGTACATGCAGGATGGCGGGGAACGGTGAAGCGAATCGTACAGAATGCAGTCTTGTCCATGGAGAATGTATACCACTCACAAGCAAGTCGGTTAAAGGTAGTCATCGGACCCGGAATCTCGTTGGAGAGTTTCGAGGTTGGCGACGAAGTGTATGACCAGTTTGCCCAGGCGGGTTTCGATATGGAATGTATAGCCAAAAGATACCAGAAATGGCATATCGACCTGTGGGAGTGTAACAAGATGCAACTCACAGACATGGGGGTGCCCGAATCCAGCATCCATATTTCAGGCATTTGCACTTATATCCATCATCATGATTTCTTTTCAGCCCGCCGGTCAGGCATCAACTCGGGAAGAATCTTCTCGGGAATCATGCTCAAATAGGAGACGGACACCTACGGGGATACGACAAACGAGTGCAAAATACAGCTTTGTCAAAAAGAACTGTTTCGAGTGCACTAACTGTTGAAATAGTCAAATCCACGGATGGTATCTACGAATCGGTGAACATAGTCGCGGGAAGTTGTGGGCCATTGGAAACCGAAACGGTAGAGCACTTGTGTGGTGTAGTCGTTGTCGTCACTATCTCAACCCTTATCAGCGGCTCGTCTCCCATGACGTCGAAGGGGCGGCAAAACCCGTGATGGGCATAGTCTTGGAAGTCGGCTTCAGTCATCTCGTGATGTAGGATGGTCAACGCCTTTTGTTCATCGACATACTATCTGGGTTCTCCTTTTTCATCAATGAAGAAGCGGATGCGCAATTCTTTTCTTGCCGCAAAAATGGTTTGAATGGCAGCTTTCAGGCGGCCGATATCAATGTTGTCGGTTAGGGGTACAATACAGGGAATATTATACTGCATTACTTGCGGATATTTCAGACAGTCGTAAAAAACGCCCAATTGTGATTGGAGCAACGGGTATGATTTCATATCGATGATTTTTAGTTGTTCTTCTTCATTTAAAATATGGTCACAAATGTACAAAAAAACCACGCACTTTTCTCACTTTTTCTCTTCTAAAAATCAGCAATATATTCAGGAACTATCATAAGGAAAGATGAAGAAAGCAGAATGAAAAGGAGAAAAAGCATATATGAATGGTCTTGATCAGTAAAAAATGCCTATTTTTGCATCAACAATTAATCTTGAAACAAATCGACATGCGAAGAAACATTTTATTGGGCCTCCTTTTATCGGTGATGGCTGTATGTGCACATGCACAAAACAAATCTTGGACCGCCGACAATGGAAACGGGACATTCACCAACCCCTTGTTTTACGATGAGTTCAGCGACCCCGACATTCTGCGGGTGGGCGACGACTACTATCTGGCAGGCACCACCATGCATGCCGTTCCCGGACTGGTCATCCTACACTCCAAAGACTTGGTGAACTGGGAAAACATCGCCTATTGTTTCGACCGCTTCGATTTTACCGACGACAGGTTCTCGCTGAAAAACCATCAGGAGATTTACGGACAGGGAATCTGGGCTCCCTGCATCCGCTATGCCAACGGACAATTCTATGTGTTCTCCAACGTCAACGGCAAGGGTCTGCAATGCTATACCGCCAAGGACATCCGTGGCCCATGGGAGCATCACAACATGAAAGGAAATATCTATGACCTGGGCGTGCTCTTCGATGACGACGGGAAGGTGTATGCCATCCATGGCTATGGAACGGTGAAATGCACCGAACTGTATCCCGACATGAGTGGTCCGAAGGAAGGGACTGAGCGTGTCATCATCCCCGAAGGCAACGGGGTGGGAGAGGGCCATCATATCTACAAGATTGACGGAATGTACTATCTCATCTCCACTGACTATTCTCCCAATGGACGTACGCTCTGCTCACGGTCGAAAAGCATCTGGGGACCCTACGAGACCCGGGTCATCACGGCCGATGAGACCTATGGCTATCATGCCGCCTCTCTCACCCAAGTGCCCCAAGGTGTGAAATACCGCATCGGTGAGGACGGAACGAAATTCGGACTCGGTCCTTTGGACAAGGATGCCACCGCTTGCACCAATGCACATCAGGGCGGCATTGTGCAGGCTACCGACGGCTCGTGGTGGGCTCTCTTCATGCAGGACTTCCACTCCATAGGGCGCACGGTGTGCCTGATGCCCATGACCTGGCAGGACGGCTGGCCCATGGTAGGCCTTAAAGGTAATTTGGGCAGGGCACCACGCACCTGGTTCATACCGGGGACCAACGGGGAAAATGGAAAAGAGAATGCCCATGTGAGCCGCGCCCCCTATGAGCGGTCTGACAATTTTGACGGCAAGCAGTTGGGACGCATCTGGCAGTGGAACCACAATCCCGAAGACAAGATGTGGAAACTGAAAGGTGGCAAGTTGCGCTTGAACGCTATGCCTGCCGAGCAGTTGATGTGGGTGCGCAACACGCTGACCCAACGTGTGATAGGTCCTTCGAGCATCGCCACAGTGGAGATGAACGTGAAGGGAATGAAAGATGGCGATGTGGCTGGACTGGGCAATATCAACGTGCCCTGCTCATGGATAGGTATTGTGAAGCAGGGCAAGACTGTCACGTTGCGCTGCTTCGAGCAGTTGACCAACGACACTGTCGACATGGCGGTGACTCTTCCAAAGAGCAAGATTTGGCTGAGATGTATGGGCGATTACGACAACGACCAGGCTCAGTATGCCTATTCCACCGATGGTAAGCATTTCCAGACGTTAGGCCGCATGATGCCCCTCAGTTACCAACTGATATCGTTCCAGGGTTCGCGCCATGCCCTCTTCGCCTTCAACATCAAAGGCAAAAACGGAGGGTATGTCGAGTTCGACAACTTCACTGTGGAGGAGCCGCAGGCTGACCGTAGCCAGAACATCCCCTATGGCAAGACTTTCCGCATCATCAACAAGGCAACAGGCCGCCCCGCCATTTGTCTCACTCATGGTCTTCTCTATGATACCGGTACAAGAGACAAAGGGCCACAAACACAATTCAGAATCGTAGACCATGGAAATGGGAAAGTGGCGCTGCAATGCGTCGACGGACGTTACGTGAAAGTCTATGGCGAGGGATTGCCGGGTGATGTGCGTTTCACCACCGACCCGAACGAGGCTGAAATCTTCCTGTGGCAAGACTATCTCGGTCAGGACTTCATGCTCTTCTCGTTGCGCAACCACCGTTATATCGGGAAGAGTCCCACGACGGGAAGTCCGTACTCCATGGATTTCTCTGGTCCTGACCCTGCCCGCCGCAATGGTTCCGTACTTCATTGGGAGGAAGTGGGCAACTGAATGCAGTCAAGGCATTCTGTTACTACATCTTCTTGGCCAGTATGGTAATGTCTTTTGGGTCGATGGCAAACTTACGGTAACCGTCGCGGGTAAGTACGAGTTGTGACAGGGCAACCTCCTTCATGCTGTTGGCTTGACCGATGAGACGGAGCAACGGATAAAAAGGCAGGAAGAAATACTGCATCGTCTGGATGCGTCTCTGTCCCTTCGACCATTTCATAATGGCAGGACGTAAGGCAAAGGCACGTTTGAATCCCTTGGTTTGAATCTCTGTTTCCGTCCTGCCCTTCACTTTTTGCCAGAACTGCTTCCCGTCGGGTGTGGTGCCGGCACCACTGAGATAGATGTAGGTCATCCGCTCCTTGTCGGGCATGATGTCGGCAAAGTGCAGGGGGATTTCCTGTGAGATACGCACATACGCATCCTTCGGCGTTCCCACCGAGGTGATGCCGGCAATGAAGAATACGGCATCATAGCCCTTGAAATGCTCATCGCCTTCCTTCAGCATCATAAAGTCAGGCACCAGGTATTCTTCCAGTTTCTCATGCGTGATGCCGGTAGGCTTTCGGCTGACGGACAGCACTTTTTCCACGTCTCCGACCTTCAACAGTTCAAGCAATGTTCCCTCGCCAACATATCCTGTGGCTCCCGTAAGTATTATTTTCATCTTTGATAGTTCGTTGATGTGCAAATATACTTATAAATCTGGGAATTATCTGCCAGCGTGAGAAGGATTTTTTACATCACATTGCTTTTTTCATTCCCCGTCAGGAATGTAAATGATGCGGCCGTCTTCCAATTGATAGGCCGTGCCGAGACGCCGGCCACGATTTTCGTTGCCGTTTGCTTTCTCGCCAGTGGCTTTATAGGTATTGATTTCCTTTCCTTCTTTTGTGATGATTTCCATGTTGTCCTTTCCCGGATTCTTCACTATGGTAAAATCCTCCTGACCAAAAATCTCAGTCATGTTGATGTGCATGACCATGGCGACCATGAGAGAAACGGCAAAAACCATCGCCACGTCAAACAGATTGACCACTACGCTCAGAGGGTCGTTGTCATCGTCTTGCAGCAGTGTGGTCCTAAGCTTCCTTCTCATGGCTCTCGGCATAAATTCGTGAAACAAAGTCAAGGTTGTTGACATCTTTGGCGTACCAACGGGTTTTCAGTTGTTGGGTGAACAATCCCACTGCACTAATCACCAACCCCACAACGGTGGCAGAAAATACTACCTGCATATTAAATGCCATGCCTGAAATATCGCCCGAAGAAAGGGCAACAAGGGCGGGAGACATGGATATCAACGTGCCGATGAGTCCCAATACGGGTCCCAGTTTGGTGAGCAGTCTGGAAAGGTTGACGTCTTTGGCGACTTCTGTCTCATATTGGGTAAGCAGATAGTCGGTATAGGCTTCATCGGAAGGATGGGCAAGTATGTCGGCTAAATACTCGGTAAAAAGGGAGTCATGCTTCCCGGGCAAAAGTTGGCGAAACTGGTCGATATCTGACGGTTGGAGTTCTTTGATTGCCTTAGCGAAGCGTTGATTGTTTTTCCTTCTTACCATGAACTGATTGTAAGTGCTGCCAAGGAGGAGCAAAGCGCGTATGAAGAAAACGAGCAGTAGGATGATATCGGGAATGAGCAGTGAGTTGGCTATTCCGAATAGCATTTTTGATATTATTTCCATCTTCTTAGGTTTAGGAATTCACAAAATTATCCAATCTATGATTAATCAGGCATGTCACAACTGCTATGCCCGATTTCTTAATTTCCATTTGACATGATTCACCACAAAACCAATAGCAACGACAAGGGCCGCAGCCAACAAGGTCAGAATCATCGATGTCCAGTCGGGGGCAGGTGCATTGGAAGGATAGATGATTTTGCTGGTCTCCGAGAGAAACAGACAAAGAAGGCATACCATCACCGTGAGCCACAGATGGGCCTCTACACGGAGTCCGTTTGCCGGTAACAGCCTTTTCGCCAGTTCTACACAAAGATTCAGAATGACAACAACGGCTAAGGCAAAGAGGATGCCCGTTGTAGAGAAGTCCATCCCTACATGGAGAAAAAGAATCTTGGTAAGGCCGAAGAAAACCACAGGAAAGGTCAGTAGTCCGGGATAGTAGTGGAGCAACCGGTGCATGAACTGCTTTCTCCGTTTGTTCTCGTTTCCGTTGAGGAATGAGAAGCAGTATATCAATCCAATAGCCGACTCTATCGTCACCACGATGGCCATGGTCTTGAGGATATCCTCACGGTGGAACCAACTTTCAATCTCCACTTTCGACTGCTCTACGGCGTAGTTGATGCTCCATATGGCGAACGCACCCAGCAACAATGAGAACACCAGCCTTTGCCAGAAAGGCCATAAACTCAATTTCATGGCGCAGTTGAATACGATCAGCATCATCACGATATAGAAGAGTGTGTCCATGGCTATTCCTCTTTCTTGTTTTTTCGACGTAGCCAGACTAACAAGCCTGCCAACAAGACAA
The DNA here is from genome assembly GCA_902766505.1 of uncultured Prevotellaceae bacterium. Classification (GTDB taxonomy): domain Bacteria; phylum Bacteroidota; class Bacteroidia; order Bacteroidales; family Bacteroidaceae; genus Prevotella. The sequence continues at coordinate 1,719 of CACXDY010000110.1, read as the reverse complement.
TCACCAAGACGACAGAAGAAACCATGATGAAAGGTGATTGCACCCTGTCAGCGGATTGACCTCCCACTTTTCCCAACAGCATATTATTGCTGCCATTGCCTTTGACCATAGTCATCTGCCGGCTGAATTCCTTTCTGGTTTCTGCTGGGAGTTGTGTTTCTACATATTGCTGAAGGGGCTGGTTGTTGCATACGAAATCGGTGCATGCGGCACCACTTTCCCTGGTGATATCGGCATGGAGCAGAGACATTGTCTTGACCTGTTGGTCTGAAGGCTGCCAATAGCCTTTACGGGCACTCTCAAGCATCACTGCTGTCATGGCTTGGAACGCAGCCGGATTCTTTTGCATCATCATCTCCCTGATACCCAGTTGCTGTTCATCCAGGATATACATGCGGTAGAGGTCTTGATAGATGTCCTTGTCAAGGGCGGAAGGACGTGTCGCATTCCATCCGAAGATATTGCGGAACATCTCTCCAAACATCTGTATTGTGCCCTCGTCACCTTTCATCCGCTCCCTGACAAAAACAGGGTTGAGCAGTGTGGTGCGCATCTCCACATCCAATGCCTCTTTGACATCCTGTATCCTGCGGTTGGAACGGTTGCGATAGTCAGCCATCAATGCGTCAGGTTCTTTTCCTGTCAATGACTTCACCGTCATGGAGAGACCGCCGGTGAATTCATATACATGGTCGAGTGATAGGGGCCCCCATGTGTTACTCTGTCTGGGCTGCACCACTATCTCAGTCTGCTTCAGGGCTGCCGTGAACAAATCTTTTTGGCACAAGCCCCAGTTGTCTTCATCTCCGTACGCAGCACACATATTGTTGAGGTATCCATCGGTAAGTTCTTGCTTGTCAGTCCATTGGCCGCTCCGCTCTATGTAATTCATCATGCCTGTGCCGTAGCCGTTGTTCACGGGGCCGAATACTCTCAGCGTGGATAATTCACGTGCTTTTTTGGGCGACACACCTTTGTCGATGAGTTCTTTTTCCTGTGCCATTGTTCCCTCGCGCACAAAGTTGGAGTCTTCTTTCTCGGCAGACACCATTTGGATGGCTTCGGTAATGAGTTTCAGCCTTGAATCGGCGATGTCGCGCAATTGACCACTCACTTGAATGACCACATTGACACGGGGGCGGCGGAGTTGCTTGGCGGGCACGACACGTAAATCACCGACACGACCCTGACTATCACGCACAGGTTCCACACCGAGCATCCACAAGGCTTGTGCAATGGTGGCTCCTCCCGAAGCGATGAACTCACCTGCCCAGAATATGTAGCTTACCTTCTTGGGATATTCTCCATGTTGTTTCTTATATTGAGCCAAGGTGTTCTCAGCCAGTCGCTTGCCATCTTCCCATGCCTGAGCATCGGGCGTGTTGTCAGGGTTGATGCTGAACATGTTTCGTCCTGTGGGCAAGACATTGGGGTTCTGTACAGGGTCTCCACCTGGGGCGGGTGCAATGCTGCCGCCGTTGAGAGCGTGTATCATGTTGTCAATCTCCGCTTTTGTGGAGTGGAGTATCAGTGCCGTCTCTGGTGCTGAACAGTAGGTGGCGGCCACCTGTTGCCGGGCCTTGGGCAAGTAATGGTGTGCCACGAACGCATAGTCACGTGCCTGTTGGTCGGATATGCGTCTTTGCTGCTGGTCTTTCTTTGCCATGTCGAATGCAAGGGGTTCGGCATTCATGGCCAGAATGGTCTGTTGGAGTTGAT
>CACXDY010000109.1 GCA_902766505.1 uncultured Prevotellaceae bacterium | reverse complement strand
CAAGTTCAAAGCACCTTCAAAAATTGAACGGTACGTATTCTTCTACCCTCGCACCCCGTGCACTGACCCCGAGGGGACGGCTGGCGTGCGATGCTTCTTGTACTACTTCTCTGTCTTTAATAAATCATTTCAAAGAGCGATTGTCTTTCGTGCAAAACGGGGCCGAAACCCCGAAAGCGGATGCAAAGGTAAGGCCATTTTTTTCTTCCTCCAAATATTTTGGACTTTTTTTTTGCCAAAATGCCAAATTTTTCTGATTCTTTTACAAAACCACTGTTTTTTCGTCTTAATAATCATAAAAAAAGGTAGAAACTCTTGATTGGTCGAATAATATTCCATATCTTTGCCATCACAATCATCAAGCCCAATGCCATTTTGCGTATGCGACAGCACTTTGGCATACTTTTTGGGATAACAAAAATGGTATAACTATAAAAAAACGAAGAAAATGAACGAGAAAGATTTAGCTTCCATCATTAAAGAGAGAGAAGGAGGTATCAATCAGAGCGAACGCGCCAGATATGCGCCCGTAGCCTTTGGCACCCTGATGCGCAAGGTCTACGTATGGATGAGTCTCGCTCTTGTGATTACTGCATTTGCCGCCTATTATGTGGCACATTCAGGACTCATCTTTACCTTATACAATAATTCAGTCATACTTTGGGGACTCATCATCGCAGAACTTGCTTTGGTTGTCGGACTGTCGGCAGCCATCAACAAACTCTCATTGACCATGGCCACCCTGTTGTTTGTACTCTATTCCGTCATCAATGGTGTTACCCTGTCGTCTATCTTCCTCGTCTACACTGAAGCGTCCATCACCAGAGTGTTCCTCATCACTGCAGGCACCTTCGCCGCCATGGCATTCATCGGATACACCACGAAGAAAGACCTCTCCTCGATGGGCAAATATCTGCTCATGGCCCTTATTGGACTTATCATCGCCACATTGGTCAACCTGTTTGTGAAAAGTTCCGGCCTTGACTTGATTCTCTGTTATGGAGGTGTGCTCATTTTCGTGGGACTGACCGCCTACGACTCACAAAAAATCAAGGAAATGTGCATGAGCATGGAATATGCAGATGAGAGCGCCCAAAAACTGGCCGTGTTGGGAGCGCTGACTCTCTATCTTGATTTCATCAACCTCTTCCTCCACCTGCTCCGCATTTTCGGAAATAGAGAATAGGAAAATCGTCATATTCATAAAATGCCTGCCCTCGAGCAGGCTTTTTTTGTGCCTTACCTATATTATATATAAATAAAATCCCACGGACTCAGCCTTCATGACATGAAAAAAACTATTTTGAAAATAATTTTTGCATAAATATTTTGCCGTTTGCATAAAAACAAATAATTTTGCAGCCGAAAAAAGAATAATTATACACGCATGAAAGTAAAGAACAGTAGAATGGAAGCCCTGAAGATGCTGATATCAAGCATGGAACTGGGTAGCCAAGAAGAAGTGCTTCAGGCTTTGGAGAAAGAAGGTTTCAAACTTACGCAGGCCACATTGAGCCGCGACTTGAAACAACTTAAAGTAGCCAAAGCAGCGAGCATGAACGGCAAATACGTGTATGTGCTGCCCAACGACACCATGTACAAACGCATCACCCGTCCACGCACAGCCCTGGAAATGCTTCAGACATCTGGTTTTATCTCCATCAGTTTCTCGGGCAACATGGGAGTTATCAAGACACGTCCTGGTTATGCGAGCAGCATCGCCTACAATATTGACAACAGCGAGAGTTCGAACATCATCGGTACAATAGCCGGTGACGACACCATTTTCATCGTTGTGAAAGAAGGCGCCTCGCATGAAGCCGTCAAGGAAGACCTGGCTCCCATTATCGGCCAAATGCCCTAACATCAGTAAACCTAAATTAGATTAAGGAAAAAAATGGAAGATATCAAAGTAGTGGTGGCCGACTCCTCACATGAGAAGTATGTCGACACCATACTGGAAACCATTGCTGATGCCGCCAAGGTACGTGGCACCGGTATCGCCAAGCGAACCCACGATTATCTGGTCACCAAAATGAGGGAAGCCAAGGCTGTGATAGCCCTTGACGGCGACATTTTTGCAGGATTCAGTTATATTGAGACCTGGGGCAACAAGCACTATGTGACCACTTCCGGTTTGATTGTACATCCCAATTACCGTGGCAGGGGGGTGGCGAAACGCATCAAGGAGATGACCTTCTCGCTTGCCCGCACCCGTTGGCCCCATGCGAAGATTTTCAGTCTGACCAGTGGTGCCGCCGTCATGGCTATGAACACCAAACTGGGCTATCAGCCCGTAACGTTCGACGACCTCACCGACGACGAGGCCTTCTGGCGCGGTTGTGAAGGTTGCGTCAATGTAGATATTCTCCGCCGCACGGAGAGGAAATACTGCATCTGCACAGCCATGCTTTACGACCCCGAAGAGCATCTCCCTGCCAAGATACCCAGCGAGGTAATCGAGCGCATCAGACAGATAGAAGAACAACCCACCGACATCAAACAAACCCAAAACGAAGAACAAACCATATGAAAAAGAAAATAGTAGTGGCATTTTCCGGCGGTCTCGATACCTCCTATACCGTGATGCGCCTTGCCAATGAAGGGAACGAAGTCTATGCAGCCTGCGCCAACACCGGCGGATTCAGCGAGGAGCAACTCAAGCGCAATGAGGAAAACGCCTACCGTCTCGGTGCGAAGCAATACGTCACCCTCGACGTGACGCAGGAATACTATGAGAAATCCCTCAAATATATGATATTCGGCAACGTGCTGCGCAACAACTGCTACCCCATCTCCGTTTCCTCAGAACGAATTTTCCAGGCCATCGCCATCGCCCGTTATGCACGTGAGATAGGTGCAGATGCCATTGCCCATGGTTCCACCGGAGCAGGCAACGACCAAATCAGGTTTGACATGACTTTCCTCGTCATGGCTCCCGGCACGGAAATCATCACACTCACCCGCGACCAGGCGCTCACCCGCCAGGAGGAGGTGGACTACCTCAATGAGCATGGCTTTGCCGCCGACTTCACCAAACTGAAATACTCCTACAATGTGGGAATCTGGGGCACCAGCATCTGTGGCGGCGAGATACTCGACTCTGCCCAGGGACTTCCCGAGGAAGCCTATCTGAAACACGTCACCAACGAGAACCCCACCGAACTGCGCATCACCTTTGAGAAAGGAGAAATCACCGCCGTCAATGGCGAATCGTACGACGACAAGGTTGCCGCCATCCAGAAGATTGAGGAGATTGGCGCCGCCTACGGCATTGGCCGCGACTGCAATGTTGGCGACACCATTATTGGCATCAAAGGCCGTGTGGGGTTCGAGGCCGCCGCTCCCAAACTCATCATCGAGGCACACCGTCTGTTGGAAAAATACACATTGAGCAAATGGCAGCAATACTGGAAAGACCAGGTGGGCAACTGGTATGGCATGTTCCTCCACGAGAGCCAGTATCTGGAGCCTGTCATGCCCGACATCGAGGCCATGCTGACCAGTTCGCAGCGCAATGTCAACGGTACGGTGATTCTCCGTCTACGTCCTCTCGGATTCGAGACTGTAGGTGTGGAATCCGCCGACGACCTCCTCAAGTCAAAACTCGGAGAATACGGAGAGATGCAGCGCGGCTGGACCGCAGATGATGCCAAGGGATTCATCAAGGTGTTGAGCACTCCTCTCCGCGTCTACTATGGAATCCATCCCGACGAGAAGAGATAAACCGTCCAACGCTCAACATCAACCGCAAACGACATGATCAAAATAGGCATCTTAGGGGGTGCGGGATACACGGCTGGTGAACTTATCCGACTGCTCATCAACCACCCGGAAGTCTCCATACAGTTCATCCACAGCGAGAGCAATGCCGGCAACAAAATCACCGATGTTCATGAGGGACTCTACGGAGAGACCGACCTTGTGTTCACCGACCAGATGCCGCTCAGTGAAGTCGATGTCATCTTTCTGTGTTTCGGGCATGGCAAAAGCCGCGAATTCCTGCAGGCAAACCCCGTGCCCCCGCATGTAAGAATCATCGACCTCGCCCAGGATTTCAGGTTGAAGGCCGAAGACCACGACTTTGTCTATGGTCTTCCCGAAATCAACCGTGCCCAACTCCGTCAGGCCCTGCATGTGGCCAACCCCGGCTGTTTCGCCACCTGTATCCAACTCGGACTGTTGCCGGCAGCCAAAATGGGCATCATCACCCAGGATGTGGCCGTAAATGCCATCACCGGAAGTACCGGAGCAGGGCAAAAGCCCACAGGCACCACCCATTTCTCCTGGCGCAACAACAACATGAGCATTTACAAGCCTTTTACTCACCAGCATGTGCCCGAAATCAAACAGAGTCTCAGGCAGGTGCAGGGTTTCCTCGATGCAGAGATTGATTTCATTCCCTATCGCGGCGACTTCGCCCGGGGCATTTTCTGCACCGAAGTGGTAAGGACCGAAGCCTCTATCGACGACATCGTCCAGGCCTACCAGTCCTTCTATGCCCAGGAGCCGTTCACCCACTATGTGGAGAAACCTCTGGACATGAAACAAGTGGTAAACACCAACAAAGCCCTTGTGCACTGCGAGAAATTTGGTGACAAGTTGCTCATCACCTCTTGTATTGACAACCTCCTCAAAGGAGCCGTCGGCCAGGCCGTACAAAACATGAACATCCTGTTCGGCATCGAAGAGACCACAGGGCTGAGACTTAAACCGAGCGCATTCTAAATCCAGACTATTATGAAACTATACGATGTATATCCCCTGTTCGACATCAATATCGTCAAGGGGCAAGGCTGCAAGGTATGGGACGACAAAGGTACAGAATACCTGGACCTCTATGGCGGACATGCCGTCATCAGCATCGGACATTGCCATCCACACTACGTGGAGACTCTCTGCCGTCAGGCCAATACCCTGGGCTTCTACTCCAACTCCGTGGTCAACACGTTGCAGCGACAACTCGCCCAGCGGTTAGGCCAGGCCTGCGGATACGAAGACTACCAACTCTTTTTGGTGAACAGTGGAGCCGAGGCCAATGAGAACGCCCTCAAATTAGCCTCCTTCCACACTGGCCGCACCCGTGTGCTGTCAGCCCAAAAGGCATTTCACGGCCGCACATCCCTTGCCGTGGAGGCCACCGACAACCCCAAAATCATCGCCCCTATCAATGCCAACGGGCATGTCACCTATCTGCCACTCAACGACATTGATGCGTGGAAAGCCGAACTGCAGAAAGGAGACGTGTGCGCCTGCATCCTGGAATGCATCCAGGGAGTGGGAGGCATCCGGATGGCCACACCCGAATTTGCCCAGGCCTTGCTTCAAGCCTGCCGTGAGAACGGTGCCGTGCTCATCTGCGATGAGATACAATGCGGCTATGGCCGCAGCGGCAAGTTCTTCGCCCATCAGTGGTTGGATATCCGTCCCGACCTGATTACCGTGGCCAAGGGCATTGCCAACGGATTTCCCATGTCAGGTGTGCTGATTTCTCCCGAATTCACCCCTGTCTACGGGCAACTCGGCACAACCTTCGGCGGCAACCACCTGGCATGCTCCGCAGCGTTAGCCGTTCTGGATGTCATGGAGAACGAGCAGTTGGTGGACAATGCCCGTCAAGTGGGCAACTACCTGATGGAACAACTCAAGGCCCTGCAGGCAGTGCAACCCCATATCATCGATGTACGCGGCCGGGGCCTCATGATAGGCGTCCAACTCGACATGCCCTATAAAGAAGTCCGCCAGCGTTTGGTCTACGACCACCACTGCTTTGTCGGCTGCTCCGGCTCCGACACCTTGCGGCTCTTGCCACCATTGTGTCTCACCAAGGCTGAGGCCGACCAATTTATCGAAAAACTCAAACAAGTCCTCTCATGAAAATATCAGTCATAGGAGTAGGCGCCATGGGTGGCGCCATCGTCGAAGGTTTACTCAAGACCGATTTGGTGAAGCCCTCCGACATCACCGTAGCCGACCCCAATACCCAGGCCACCAACCATTTTAAGTCAGCAGGAACTCTGGTGGCCGCCGACAATCCTTCCGCCGTCGCAGATGCCGACCTTATCTTCGTTGTGGTAAAGCCCTGGCTGGTGGAGAGCGTGCTTACCAACATCCGTCCTTTCATTGACCACACACGGCAAAAGATGGTCGTTGTTGCCGCCGGAGTGAAGTCGGCCGACATCCTCCAATGGCTGGACAAAGCCGACGGCACCCAACCGAGGTTGCTGCTGGCCAT
>CACXDY010000108.1 GCA_902766505.1 uncultured Prevotellaceae bacterium | reverse complement strand
TGTGTTGATAGTTTTTTTCGCTTTTGTTTGAAGGCATACCATGACTGTAGTCTCAGGCTGCAAGAGCCATAGGCTCCCGCTTTCTGGAGGTGAGGTGGAAGTGCTTCGTCATTTTCCGGATGAGAGAAGTGGCCTCGTTTTCTGAAAGGTCGAAGATGGTGAGGACATAGACTTCATTGTCCTGTGATGTGGTGAAGCAGACCTTTTTGCTATTGAGGTACTTCTGAATCTTTGAGAAGAGGTTCTGGGAACTTGTGGAAAATGTTGTCATATTCTTGATAGTTTTAATGATTGATGTTTGTATCAAGAATATAGTAACAAACGAAAAAAAATTCAATAAAATCGGCAACTTTTTTTGTAATCTGTATGAACGATGTTTTTTCCTAAGTGTCACTATTCAGGTGAAACTTAGGAAAAAACATCTCGTCATCGTTTACTTCTGTAAGTAATGTCCATCCTTGCAGCAATACTGACAATAGTCAAAAATGGTATGGCCGTCAGCATCGGTGCCGAAATCTTCATTACTTGTCAGAGGCATATTTCACACTTATTCTCTTGTGCGTGAAAGTTCAAAGTGAAATGGCTTGTCGAAATGGCGGCGTGAATAGTAAGTGACAGACGGATGTTTCAGATCCATGACCATCGTCCATGCTGTCCCAAGGAAGCCCTCTCTTTGGGGTTGAGAAACGTCTTCTATAGCCTCTGTCAGTTGCTTCTTGTTCATTGTTCCACCCACCAGGTCAAGTCGTTGGCAGAGACGGTCATAGCGGTCGTCACCCTCCACCAGTCCCACATTGTGCTTTGCCTCGCACAAGTAGTGATTGGTTACTGCCTTTGATTCTGTCACCACCATCTTGTTGTCCACATATTCCACCACCACACTTCTACCCGATGAATCAGATATGGCATAATGACGGGCAAACCCCATTTCTGAATGCATATCGATACCATTCAGCAGTTTTAGAGCCTCGTCGACATTAGCCGCATTGTTCAACATATAGCGTATGGCAGCAGAGGTTGTCAAGTCGGGTTTGCTGGTGCGCTGATGGGTCTGTATGGAGTCGCCTGCCGTCAGATCGGCAATAGCAAGACCTTTTTCGTTGATGCCGTCAAGAGCACAGAACAATCCTGTCAATGCCATAAACTGGTTCTTGAATCCCTCGGGACGGTAGTCCTCTCCAAAATTGTAGAACTCCACATTGAAAGTGGTGATTGATTCGTAGCCGCGATTGGGGATGGTATGCATAATGACCCCAATGGCTGAAGGGTAATCGAAGTTGCGGCCCATTAATATGTCGCCATCGGGAGTGGCGACCGTTAGTGCAGAGCAGCCGAAATCAGCTTCCTTAGTGGTTATCTCCCCTTTGTAATGACCCCTTGACAAGAAATCCATCACGTAGTTTGCCATTTGTTCTGTCGTTTCGCAACCGCCACGATTCATCAGTTCATCAAAGCCGTCGTCGCCTTTATATTCCATGTAATAAAGACCGTCGTCGAGCTTTTCGCATGACATGGCGCCCTTCAGCAGCGAGCCAAACTCCATCCAAACTAATAGGCCAGCTACAACAACCAGCCCCAAAATACAAAACAGTGCGATTTTTAAAACTTTCTTCATTGTTAGTTAGTGTTAAGTAATGCATAGTTGACGTTGCAAAATTACAAATAGTTGCAGAATCAGCCAAATTTTGTGGATATATAGCAAAATTCTGTGACGAGTGTTAACATGAAAAAAGAATCACTTTTCCGAACATTTTGCCTAATCTTGTTTCCCTGCACATGCTTTTCGTCGGCAGAGGACCCATTATTCTCGAAATCTTCCTCTCGATTGACTTATGAATCCAATTTTATTACTATATTTGCTGCAACTTTAGAAACCCTTTGACTGATTTTTATTGAAGGGTGCATTCACCTGCCTTGACAACATGGCATGGACGACTCGATATAACAATAGAAAACAAACTACGATATGAGAAGAAAACTACTGATGTGCCTTGCCCTGACCATCGCACTACTGACACACACCACGGCCATCAAAGCCAAGAAAGTACATACGCTGGGTGACTCCACCATGGCCAATTATGAAGAAAGCGCCACCGTGACACGCGGTTGGGGGATGTATTTCGGCAATTTCCTCACCAATGGCTGGACCAGCGTCAACTACGCAAGAGGCGGCCGCGACTCCCGAGGCGGCTACAACGAGTTGTGGCAGACTGCCAAGAAGAATGTAGAAGCCGGCGATTATGTCATTATCACCTTCGCACACAACGACGAGAAAAACGACGGCATGGACGGAGTGGCACTCTACAATTACTATCTGAGTATCGGCGACAATGCCGCCGCAGCAGCCGTGGACCAACGCGGTACCGTTCCATCCACCACCTACAAGGAAAATCTGGGCAAAATCGTAGACGAGGCCCTTGCCTTGGGTGCCCACCCCATCATCGCCTCTCCGGTATGCCGCAGTTACTTCTCAGGAGGAAAGATACGGCGTAACGGGCGACACGACCTGGGTGACTCCTTCTCCGTGCTCACCGAGAAC
>CACXDY010000107.1 GCA_902766505.1 uncultured Prevotellaceae bacterium | reverse complement strand
TGGAGTTATTATCGAATGAGGGATTGGTCAGGAACAGGCTTGTGACATCCACCCATTGCGTGTCATCATCCGATTTAACCCTAATTTCCGCAGATGCTGAAATATTGCTGCCATCGATGGTAGTAGCAATGATATTGGCAACACCTGGAGCGATACCGAAAATGACACCGTCTTCGGATACAGAGGCAATATTGGGGTTACTGGATGACCATCTAACTCTTTGGGTGTGAACATTACTGGGAGAAATTTCAGCATAACAATTGGTACTCTCCCCTACCCTTATCTCCTCTTTCTCTATCACCACACTCACAGTGTTTGCCTTGATGATATCTCCCTCATATTCCAGTTTGAAATTATCGAATATGCACCAATTAGAAGACTCGTAATCCTCACAACTCAAACCTATGTAGAAAAGATCATCCTCATTGACAACGTCAAACTCAAGCGTATTCAGATATTTCCCATCATCAAATGCCCAGGAGGCAGTTTGCATATTATTAGGGTAATAGTTATCCCCTTGATTCCAACAACCTGGAATAAAACTATCAAAGGGGTCGGAGAAGACACTTGCAACTGTTTTCTCTGCTATTTTACCTCCCCCCATGGCCGACTCGACGTAAACAGATGCCGTGATATTTTCATTACCGCTAAGATAATTCTGATATATGGCATCAAAATCCCCGCATCTGTAGAAGGCATTCAAGGAAAGCCTATAGTGACCTGGAGGTAACCTAAAGGGAGAACGGCTGGAAAACTGGAAATATCCATTCCAGAACTCGAAACAGGAATAGTCAGCTTTCTGCGATGCAGCATTGCTGTTCCAAACCCATCCTGTCGTTTGATTTCCCTCAAAACTGGGATTGGTAAAATATAGATCAGTCACATCCGTCCATGCTGCCTTTATCGTTACAGATAACAGCATGAACAGAGACAGAAAAGAAAATTTCAATCTCATAATAATAGTTATTTGATTCGTTTTATAGCTTGGTTGTCTTTCACTTCAATATAAATACCCTTGGGATTATCGGTACGTTGTCCGCCTATCGTATAAAAACCATCCGGTGCTTTCATATTGCTATGGATATCAAGGATACCTTCAGCATCCACCAAATCCATCGTTACACCTTCCCAAGTATCAAGAACAGTCATTCCGTCAAGTCTATATAAGATGGCCGTATAGCTCTCAATGACAGGCCGTTCGGATTCCACCTTCACCCAAACACCATTGTTGAGTACATAACTGTTGATTGGTGCCCTTGCACTGGTCTCAAAGAAACCGCGAAGGTTGTTCTGTGTACCATAATTAAGAGGTGACTTTACCTTCTCACCATATTGGTAGTAGACAAGATTTTCAGCATCAGCGATGAAGATGCAAGGTTGCCCTGCTTCAACTCTTGTAATCGGCTGCAAGCAGATTTTCTTCATGTCGGACAACACCCCGGCAACGGTATAGAAATTCGCGCCCTCAGGAACATCGTAAGCATAGGGCAAGCAAACAGTTCGCCATTCATTAGCATTCACTGTTTGTTTATGCAGCGGATGATATTTCAAGACAAAATCAGTGGCACACCACCATCCCTCACGTTTGTCTCCTAAATTGGAGGCATTTCCAAACGAATGCCATGCATTGTCGATAGCCCCTTGCTTGGAGCCGATGAAACCGATTGTAATCTCCCCATCTTGTTCTACATAAACAGGGGCGGTGGCCATTGTCTGCCAGATATTACCAATGGTAGGAAGGTCAAAATAGTCATTTTTGAGGTTTGGTGTAACCACTGTCTCATTGCCACAAGCGATATACCCATGCTGGTCACTCAGACAATAGTGTTCGGTAGTAGCCTTACATTCCAAGCTATAGAGTCCCTCCTGCAAGCCAGTAACTTTCTGCCTCACAGCCATATTCATATTTTCACCCTGCGAGGCATTGATACCACTCCACCACGCATTCCAACAAGTCTTGCCTTTGACAGTGTTGGTGCGCTGGTCTCCACCCTTATACGTGCCGACCTTAACTTCCCATCCATTGGAAGAAGCGAATGATGGCTGAACCGGTTGCGTTTCAGCATTCTCCATAGGGAGGAAATCGTTAAGTGCTTCCGCCAACAAATTTTTGGAGGCAGAGATGGCTTGAGCAGTGGTGGCTTCTTTGGCAGCAGCCACAGCGTCAATCAGTTTCTGCTGACCGGGGAACTGCATCATATCCACCTTTTCAGCAACTGCCAGCAATGAGTCAACTGAAGCTTTGTCATTCAATGCCTGTAAGAAATTGCCGATAGCAGATTCCACTACATAAAGCGCATTGTCATCATTGCCTGAGACTGTTGCAAGAGTAGAGCTCAGCTCGTCATTCAGCAAAGGGAAGGATGTATTGGAGCTTTTCACTGTTTCTGCAGCAAGCATGGCCTTTGCCACTCCATCAGCCACAGCATCCGCCTTAGCATCAAAAAGCTGTCTGAGTTCAACCTTATCTATTTGCGCTGTAGCCATCAACCATCTGAAAGCCATCATGAATTTGGTGTAATCTCCACTATCGAAAATAAATGTCTGTTTCTGCCAATCAGCAGTATTGGAAGTAGATGCCACCACTTGAGATTCTGCGTTGCCATCAGAGGTCAAACTGGCTTTCACATAACTGCCGGCATTCCGTAGTGCCACACTGAATACATATTGCTTGTGGGGTTGGATATCGATGATTTTTTTCAGCGATGCAGCATCGTTTACTCCACCTGAGCCATAAGCCTGCAGATAGGCTCCTCCCTGATATCCACCTGTAGGTACTACTTGGAAGAAAGGTTGCGAGATTTCTGCTCCAGTGCCATTATTCCATCCCAAAGTGCCCAGTGCAAAATCACTATTGGCAATGAGATTGCCACCCAAAAACATCTCCTTGCCCTCTGTGGTTGTCATCACATCACCTACGGCCAAATCGTCATTGGTATAGTGGTCTGTGCCATTCATGTCGACAATATGAATCCTGAACGAAGTACCTTCGGGTACGTCAGTAAAAGTAACCAAGTAATTAGCTGCTGTTTCCTTTTGCTCCACTACCTGGATGGTTTCCCATTGTCCTCCGTTGAGTTTCCTTTGCACCTCCATCATCTGATTGTATTCCCCATTACGGTCAGACCATGACAAAGTGATGTTGCTTCCCTCTGTAGTCATTTTGTAATTGGAAATACCATACTGTCTGGGGGATTTAGGTATAAAATTATATTTTCCATTATACCCTACTCCTGGGTTCATGGCTGCATAATACTCCCCAGCGGGTGTAAGTGTGCCATTGCTCAAATATAACTTGGAGCAATTAGCCTCACTGTTCCAATAAAAATACCTTTCGATATAGTCCCATGAGTTGAGTTTTGTGCAAATATTTTGAACGCCTGTTTTGTTCTGCTGCAACTGACTTTGTGTAGGATTATCCCTATTGCTTCCCGTTGCTATGCCAAAAATACCGTTATTGTTCCAGGAAGCCCCCCACACCCACTCTGAAATCCAGATGGGGCGTTGATATTTATCCACCCAACTCGACTTGATACTGTTAAAACTACCCTCCACCCAATAACAATGGAGGTCAATGATATCGCAACGCCATCCACGGGCGTCTATAGAATCGAGGAATGCCCGCAGGTGATTGAGGCTACCATCATGAGAGGAAGGTGAGCATAAACGCATACCTGTAGCCATGAGATTCTCCCAATTTTCCAATATTTCATCGACCGTTTGAGGATGGTCGTCAACAGAGTTGCCCGGCTCGTTGTTGGTTTTCAAGTGTGGAGAATAGGTTACGCCCCCACAAGCGCCGGCAGACGGCCAATCCTCATAAATATGATGCGGCACGCATTCCGTATCAGGAGCCCTGGACTCACCGAGTCCAAAGGAATAGCATCCGGTGACATTCAATTTAGAGCAGGGGTCCAACCTGGTATCGTTGGCTATACCAGACTTGCTGCTGTCATACCACTTGAAAACCCTGTATGAAGAAATTCGTCCTGCCAACACGTTGGGCAATTGAGCAATTTCCAAGTCAGCGTTCGCAGCTATGAAACAACGGCTGTATCCTCTTCCACGTGGCAGAGTGGAAAAAGTCACCATATATCCCCTCTTGAGTTTAAAACTCTGAATACGGTTGTTGAGTTTTTCTTCCGACAATGTATTCATGAAACCGCCACTATTCTCCAATCCGAAATCATTGACCGACTCGCCAGTGAAATCTTTCCCAGAAAACACGGTCAAAGGCTTGATATCATTACCATAAGGAAGAATAATGGAGCCAATATTATACATTTTCACCTGACAGTTGACATTGTTGGAAGCCTGCGCGCCATTGATTCTCACATGAGACAGCCAGCTTGCTGCCTTGGAAGGTTTCAACCGACTGAAAATGACAACAGCATGTTCGGTATTGGTAATATCAACGATACCTTCATCCGTGAATGGTGTATCCGATGTAATCACGTAATCAACATCGTCATTTATAGATACATGACTGTTAACTTGATTGACTGTAGTCGTATTGTTTGCATAAGAAAGCAAAGGCAATGCCATAAATACGATGGCGATGAAAAAGCTGTGAAATAATCTCATGAGAAAACAAATGGTAGACTTGGTGATTAGGTTAGTATCTGACTTTACTAAGATGTCTTTAACACATCTTTTATAAATAGCTTGTCAAAATGCAAAATTACGACATTTCTTTCAAAAATCAGTAGATTAGTTCGATTTTTTTATTATCTTCGCAAGCAGAAAAACCATTTAGCCTATGTCAGCAAGAAATATTCTTACATTTGTCGTTTTCTCCTTATTCTTGTCCGGGACTGCTTTTTCCCAAGACAACACGATACCCAAATCCAGTGACAATATCACCCCCGGCACCCCAGTAAATACCATCGTGTCATTTTCGGTCAGTGGTGAAGGATATCGATTTCATCCCACTTGGGGGTTGGACCAGGCTTGGATCAGTGAGCAAAACTTCCGTAAAGGAATAAATCATATGGGAAAAGAAAACATAGGTGTAGGCCGAAGTTGTTTCAGGACCACCAAACCGTTGGTCAATGACGCAAGCTTGGCTTCCGACCCTATCAATGCCCTTAGGAACCGAAACAATATTTTCAACATCCTAAATGACACATTACCGCTTGTACTGACCTGTGACCAGGAAGCAGGAGTTGACCCCTACTACCGCAACAACAACACCGCCAATGTAGACCATTGGGCAGCCATGATTAATGCCCATGTAGAATGGCTCAGCAACAACAGCAACCACCGTGTCATCGGCGTATCCCCCTTTA
The DNA here is from genome assembly GCA_902766505.1 of uncultured Prevotellaceae bacterium. Taxonomy (GTDB): domain Bacteria; phylum Bacteroidota; class Bacteroidia; order Bacteroidales; family Bacteroidaceae; genus Prevotella. Next base: position 7,737 of record CACXDY010000107.1, on the reverse strand, counting down.
ATGAGCCCGACTATTGGACAGAAGAGGGTGCTACCCCTCAAAACAGCCGTGACATTGCGAAAAAATTAAAAGAAGACTATCCCCTATTCTCCACCATCTCTATAGTAGGCGCCAACACGCTCAACGACGACAAAGCTATCAGTTGGTATACTCCCGGTAAGGAATATTATGGCTGGGGCAACACCCATCAGCTTGCCGGTTCGATGGTCAATTACAAAGCCTTTTATGATTTGCTTTCCAACGATGGCAAGATAGGCTATAATGATGAGATGCACAATGTAGCCGAGGCCTTTATCGGTTTGGAACATGGAATGACGGTTGGTATATGGTGGGGCTTCGATAGCCGAGCCCGAGGCGAATTCTGTGATATCAGCCGCCACGGAGTGCGTTTAGCATATGCTGAGCATCCCAGCAACTGGACAGCAGCCACGGTATACCGCCATGACAACGGAAAAGTAAAGGCATTCCTTGGTTCAAGTGAACGGCAAGCCTACTCTACCCTATATCAGTTTGTCTCCACTGACCATGACGTTTATTACGATGGTCAAGGTCCAACCCGCGAAATCACCTTGGGCATCCATGGAGGTACAGGTTACCAACAGGGACAAAAAAATGCCGAGAGAGTAATTGATGTGACGTGGGGGGCCGATGTTGCGCCCAGCTTCATCGACGGCACTTACAAAATCATGAACAAAGTCACTCAATTCGTGATAGCCGAGCATGGAGAGTTGAATGGCAACCCCAATATCAGCCAAGTAAATTACAACGGCGGAAATAATCAGCAATGGGAAGTTCATCCTGTCGGCAATTCCGTAGATGGAGACTACAGTTTCTATGACATTAAAAGCGTGAGAGACGGAAAGCACATGGATGTTTTGAATTTTTCCACCAAAAGTGGCGCCAATGTCATCTCTTTCGGTACGGGTACACCATCCACCAATCAACAATGGTATCTGGAATACGCTGGAGATGGTTATTATTTCATCCGAAACAGGGAAAGCGCCCTCTATCTCACATTGACATCTAACAGTAAAATACAGGGTTTAAACATCAACCAGCAAGCTCTGCTGGATGATCCGAGCCGGCAAATGTGGCGTTTCCTGCCTCTTGACGCCGATTGTGAGACCAATGCGCCCGCCGTTCCAACCGGTCTTCGTGCCACAGGTCATTCTGCCAGTGTACTCTTGGAATGGGATGCCAACAGCGAGGAAGATTTGGATGGTTACATGTTGTTAAGAACGGAGCAAGGTACCGAAGCCTGGAACACCATTGCGAGGAAAATCAAAGGCACGAAATTTCTTGACAATTCATGCCGCCAGGACAAGACTTACAGCTATCGTCTTAAAGCCATCGACAAAAGTGAGAATCAGTCAGAGCCCTGCGAACCTGTAGATGTCAGTCTCAACCATGAGCCAGCTCTAATAGCCCAATGGACAATGGAGGGAGATTTCACTGATACCAGTATCAACCAATTAAATGGAGCCTCCTTCGGTTCCCCCACCTTTACGTCAACAAAATCTCAAGGTAATTACGCTCTAAACCTCAACGGGAGTACCCAATTTGCACAACTTCCTTATGAAATAGCTTCCTCACAAGAAATGTCATTCACCGGGTGGGTATATTGGCGTAGTACGAGTCTCTCCAACCAGCGTATCTTTGATTTTGGGAATGGTCCCAGGCAATATATGTATTTGACACCCTCCAATGGCACAGGAGTAAGTCTTGTGCTCAATGACGGCACTGGTGACCGTACGCTCAGTAGTGACACCCGGCTTACCCCCTCACGATGGAAACATGTCGCCGTGACGTTAGGCAACAACAGCGCCATCATCTATGTTGACGGTGAAAAAGTAGCTGAATCAAGCGCCCTGGATATCAATCACCTTGACATTCGTCCATGCTTGAATTACCTTGGCCGTGGGCAGAGAGGAGATGACCCGAAACTCAAAGCATACCTTGACGATATCCGCATCTACAATTATGCGCTCACTCCTGATGAAGTGAAGAACGTAATGGACGATGCTGCCAGCATCCATCATCCATCCATCAATCAATCCGGAACCGCTCCAGAATACTACACTACTAGTGGCATCCGAGTAGAATCATTAGATAAAAAAGGTATATATATCGAAAGGGGCAACCGACATAAAATCATCGTAAAATAACACATCAACATATCTTACTAAAGAACCAGGGCATAGCTCTGGTTTTTTGTTTCTTTTTACATCTTCTCGACTTGATTTAAGTCAAAAAGTGTAAAAACGACACGTCTTAAGATTTTTTTAGAAAAAAAGTGTGATGTTATTATAATTTTTTTATATCTTTGCTACCAGTTTTATAAAACTACAAAAAATAGCCTATTCTATAGAGAATACAACTTCTAAATCTGCTAAGATTATATAGTGTACATAAACACTAAATCTACTGATTACCTAACGACAACCTACCATGGTTACCAACATGGACTCATTTGTACAGATTCAGTACCAATAACTTTTTATATCAATGTACCTGCTAACAAAATTGCGGGTTATTACTAACTTTTAAATTTAACCTTTATGAGAATTGCAAAACTACTTGTTTTGGGCGCAGTGCTTCTTTTCGGAAGTAATGCGGCAAAAGCCGTAGACGACAACGTTTGGCAAAAACCAGCGCTTACGGAATTTGCAAGTTTGGTGGATGGAGAAATTTACTATTTCTACAACACCGGCAGCCAGTTGCTTTTCACACAGGGAAATGCTTGGGGCACCCAAGCCAGTGTGGGAACACGTGGTCTGAAAGTTAAAGTGGAGTTGAATGCAGATGGCTTCTACACCCTAACCGATTTTTGCAAGAGCAAAAATGCATGGTTGATGTGGTGGTTCGTAGACGATGGTGTCAGCATGTACGTAGACTACAACGGCCAGGCTGACTATCGTTGGAAGATTAGGGATTTGGGCGGAAACGTCTATCGTCTCTCTCCGTCACAATTCAACCCGACCGTCAACAACGAGGACATGTATGTTGGTCTTAACCGCACGGTTGACGCCACTACGACAGCTCTTACCGCTAACAACACTGTTGATGGTGGAGCTTTCATCGATTGGCAATTGATTCCTGAAGCCGCAGGTGATGCTTACGATGTAGCAGAAGAACTTTACGAGGCAGCCATGAAGCTTTACGAAATTTTAAAGAAAGGTGAAGAGATTGGCGCAGAGATTTCAGGTCCCTTGGCTGTTTACAACAATACCAACAGCACTTTGGAAGAGCTCAACAAAGCCATTGAGGAAGCTCAGGCAGCCGTTGAGGCCCGCGAAGAGGAGATTGCCCGCGGAAATCTTGACAATGCTACGGTAGATAATCCTATCGACGTTACCAAGTTGTTTATCACCAACCCGAGCTACGACGACAACAAGAACACCGGTTGGAGCGGAAACACACCTGGTTTCCAGAGCTACACTGATGCAGAGTTCTATCAAGCAGTATTTAATGTTTACCAGGACCTCAAAGAACTTCCAGAGGGAGTCTATGGTTTGAACCTTCAGGCTTTCCACCGTCCAGGATGGGGTGACAGTTCAGGTTACACAGCCTATATAGAGAACGACCCATTCATCCATGATGTCAACCTGTATGCCGAAAACGACATTACCAATATGTCAAAGAGCATCGTCACTGCTTATGAGGGCGCCGGCGAGTCACTCGGTGGCAACGAGACAGCAGTTACTACAGTTGACGGCAACACGATTTATATCCCCAACAACATGGAGACCGCAGAGAACTACTTCAATGCCGGCCGTTATCACAACACCCTGACTTTTGCCACCACGAACGGTGAGGTACGCATCGGTTTGAAGAACAGTGCTTCTGTCAGCGGCAACTGGGTTATCTATGACAATTGGGGGCTGAATTATTATGGAAAGGGCGATGATGCCTACAACCTGTTGAAGAGCAGCGTTCAGGAGAATTTGAAAGACTTTGGTGATTTGAGCGATGTGATTTACACTCAGGCCTACTATGACAACTACCAGGCCGCTGTTGCAGCTACCAATGCAGCCAGCGGAAAAGATGCTATTCTTGCTGCTCTTGCAGAGATACAGAAGGCATCCGATGAGTTTGACAGGAACATCACCCTTTGGAAGACCCTTGTAGCCGTAGCCGACTCAGCCAAGTTATATATCTCCAGAGAGGAATATAGCCAAAGCTACAGAAACGAACTCTCCGACTGGGCAGAGTTTGAGGTTGAAGATTATCTCAAGGCTCGCGACCTGACCAATGAGGAGTTGGCAGACGCCATCGCATTCGGTAGAAATCTCATCCAGGAAGTCATCAAGCATCCAGGTGTTGGAGCAGACGTAACGGACATGCTTGTCAATCCAAGCTTCTCCAACGATGCTACTGGTTGGACTGTTGTCAAAGCAGATGGTGGAAATGTGGCACCCGGTGGTTCACCCACCAACAGATGTTTTGAAGCATGGAACAATGCAAACTTCGACATCTACCAAGTAGTCTCCAACGCTCCTAAGGGTGTATACGAGATTAAGGTACAAGGATTCTATCGTTATGGCCGCGGCAATGCTTACCAGGCTTACCTCAATCATGAATATTACACAACTCCAGAGTCAGTTCCGGTATTTGTTTATATGAATGCCAATACGACTCCACTTACCAACATCTTCGGAGATCCGGTACAAATCACTGACGAGACCTTCTACAGTGCCAACAGTACAGACTATTCTTCAGAGACCTTGGATGACGGTACTATTCTTTACTTCCCCAATGGTATGTCAAGTGCAGCCATAGCCTTTGAGAATGGCATGTACACCCAGTCAGCTTACGGCCTCGTTGCCCAGGACGGCGATGAGATTCGCCTTGGTGTGAAGGGTTCATCCAATCAGTTGGGCGACAGCTGGTGTATTTGGGACAACTTCAAGCTCTACTATCAGGGATTCATGCCCGACATCGTAAGACCTGTACTTGAGCAAGCCATTGCTGACGCAGAGAGCAACCTGAACAGTGCTATTGGCAAGGATGTAGCAGAAGCCCTTCAAGCAGCCATTGATGAAGCCAAGGCTGTTGTGAACGGCAATGATGGTGATGCCATGTTTAATGCATTGACCAAGTTGTTTGACATGAAGGACGCTGTGACCGCATCCAAGGCACTCTTCGCTACACTTGAGGCAGCCAACGAGCGTCTGGCCAATGCCATCCCAAGTGCTGTTGCTTCTGCCGACATTGTGAATGAAGCAAAGGCACTCAACATGGCTATTGCCAGTGGTCTTGAGAACCACACCTATGCCGACACAGAGGTTGAAGGTCTTATCAATGAGATCAACAAGATGATCAACCGTCTGGGTATCCCACAAGACATGTTGACCGCAAGTGATGCAAGTCCAGTAGAATGTACAACCATCATTGTGAATCCAGCTTATGTTGACGGCAATGACAATGGTTGGACCGGTGGCGCAGCTGTGAACGCTTCTGCCAATGACGCAGAGAAGTTCAACACTACCTTCAACTACTACCAGCTTCTGCAGGGTCTTCCCGCAGGTACTTATAAGGTATCCGTGCAGGGCTTCTTCCGTTTCGGCGGCTCGACACACGACTATGATGAGTGGATAGCAGATCCAACAGCCAACAACAACTCCTTCCTGTACGCAGCAGTAGGTTCAGACACCGTGAGTGTGGCAATGCATCGTCTTGCTTCACAGGCACAGGTTATGGACGGTCTGAGCGACGGTTGGGTATGGGCATCCGAGAGCAACCAGCTTGCTGTTCCCAACAGCATGGCCACTGCAGCAGACGCCTTCCAGACCCCAAGTGCTGATGGCACACCACTTTACGCCAACAACAATGTGATTGTTAAGGTTGGTGAGGATGGCAATCTCGTGATTGGTTTGAAGAAGAACATCAACACCACCGATGACTGGACCATCTGGACCAACTGGCAGCTCTTCTACTATGGCAACAACAGTTCACTGCAAGAGAGCGACAATCCTCTGAGTATTGCCAACGTTGAGGGCACCACTGTTGTCAACGCCGAGTTCTTCACCGTGAACGGCACCCGCGTCAGTGGTCTGCAAAGAGGTATCACGATTGTTCGTGAGACTCTGAGCGACGGCAGCGTGAGAGTGAGCAAAGTCAGTGTAAAATAAAGTAACAGAAACAGAATCATTGAAGATTGACCATGTCGATCGGAAATAATTGACACTTCGAAAGGAACTGGTGGCTGACAAAAGTCAGTCCACTGGTTCCTTCATTATTATAATTAAGGGAAAACCACCTCAAAAAATAGACTTATCATCCTACCCAAGCGAGACCGGAGGCAGACAGCTGTTATTCTCCAAGGAAAATAGCAGCCATCTGAAAAGAATAAAAATAGAGGCTATTTCAAAAATACCTTAAATTATGCAGAAGCATCAAAAGAATCAACCGATTAAAATCAATCTAAAATACTAACAACTGATGACTATGAAACTGAAAAAGCAAGAACACAAGTCAGTCATTCGAGGAACGCGGATGGTGATTGCTTGTTGTAGCCTTCTGCTTGGAGCCTGGTCGATGCAGTCCTGTGAGGACGAGTATCTGCTGACAGGTCAACCATCATGGTTGGGCAACTCCATCTATGAGCAGCTGGCCACCGATGGGCATTACACCAACCTTCTTCACCTTATTGACGACCTAAACCAAAAGGAGGTGCTCAGCCACACAGGTTCAAAGACCATTTTTGCCGCCAACGACTCAGCTTTCCAGGCTTGGTATGGCCACAACAATTGGGGTGTGAGCAATTACGACCAGTTGAGTACCGCTCAAAAGAAGCTTCTGCTCAACAATGCCATGATCAACAACGCTTATCTGATAGAGTTGTTGTCAAATGTAAGTGGAACACCTCCTATGGAGGGAATGTGTATGCGGCGTGAGACAGCCTCAACCATCTATGACTCCGTTTTTGTGATGAAGCCCTCACAAATGCCCAACACCCCTGCATGGCAACGGTTCAAAGAAAATGGCAAAAGCATTCCTATTTTCAAGGATGCCACTCCGGCGCCGATGATTCACTTCCTTCCAGCCTTCATGTCCTATTACAACATCACAAATGAGGACCTCAGCATCCTCACCAACAACCAGGCCAATTCCACCTCGGAATCCTGGGTAAACGGCAAACATGTGGTGGAAAAAGACATCACCTGCAAGAATGGATATATCCAGAAAGTAGATGGTGTGATAGAGTCATCTCCCAATATGGCAGAAATTCTCCGTCAGCATGCCAACATGTCGAAATGGTCGTCTTTGATTGATCGTTTCTCTGCTCCCTATTTTAGCCTGGCCGGTACGAGGGAATATAACCGTCTATATAACAATGAAGATTCGGTCTATACGCTCCGCTATTACAGCAAGCGTTCCACTAACGGCGCTGAGAATTCCATTGATCCCAATGGTGAGGCCGTTTCTGCCCTGCTATCATTCGACCCAGGCTGGAATCATTACATGTACTCCAACACAATGGGTTATGACTTGCATTATGATGCAGGAGCAATGATTGTGCCAACCAATGAGGCACTGGATTACTGGTGGAACAACGAAGGCCGTGACCTACAGACAGAATATGGCAGCTGGGACAACATTCCTGATGCCACCCTTGCCAAGCTTTTGAATGTCAACATGCTTCCTACATTCACCAATGCCATTCCCTCCAAGTTCGACAATGTGCTCAATGATGCAAAGGAACCTTTAGGCATCAAGAAAGAGTTTGTTGATTCA
>CACXDY010000106.1 GCA_902766505.1 uncultured Prevotellaceae bacterium | reverse complement strand
GAGGTTGATACCATCGTGCAAACCAGTGACCACTTTCTCATAAAGGCCAGTGCGGAAGTTGGTAAATTTAGCTACGGGCAGACCACCATAGTTGTTGTTGGTCACAACATTCTCGGTGGGAGACATAGGTGTAGTATAGCAAACATTGCCATATTCGAATCCCTCCCAGTCATCCTCGTAGGTACCGATTGTCCAATAGAGTCTTGGGTCGAGTTTTCCGCTTGTGGTACGCTCAGCCTTGAAGAGGTTGTAGAGCCATGGTGAAGCTGAGATATCAGCCCATCCACCAAAATCGCCAGGACCGAAGTTGCTCTCAATGGCCGAGCCCTGAGTAGCATTGGAGCTAGTGTTGACAGGAGTCCACTCATCATCGGTTCCCTGATATCCATAGTCGAGGAACTGGATTTCGAAGAGGCTTTCTGCGTTGTTCTCATATTGAGAGCCCTCGCGGAAATTGTCACCATAGTTGGCCATGAGCTGGTAGGTTCCATACTTCTTGTCGATGATATCTTTGAGAATTACGAGTGCTTCGCTGTACTTGTGACGAACCATGAGGGTGCGAGCAAGGTACCCAGCTGCTGCGCCACAAGTGGCACGTCCCTGAGCCCACTGTCCACCAGCATCACGTGATGGCAGAAGCGTCATAGCCTGTTGGAAATCACTCTCTACCTGGTCGAGTACGAGGTCATATTGATAAGTCCCGTTCTCAGTCTTGTTGGTAGCATAAAGTCCGTCGAGGGTGGAATAGCTGTTGTAGTCAGTAATCAGCGCAGGATTCTGGTAGTAACCTACAAGGTTATAGTAGGCCAGTCCCCTGATGAAGAGAGCCTGTCCTTTGATTCGTTTCATTTGATCGGAAAGAGCAGCATTGTCCTCGCCACAACGAGTGAGGATGAAGTTGCAGACATTGATGGTGTAGTACCAGTCACGCCATGACCATTGTCCGATTTCGTCAGTGATAGGCTCATTAAGGTCATCGAACGGCATATACCATACTTGTGATGAGTTCCAAGCCTCGTCGCCACGGCAGACATCGATGGTATAGCCAACACGTGCATATGTACCCTCCATACGTATGTGGTTGTATGCAGCGATGACGCATTCCTCCAGATCCTCGGAAGTAAAGCCGAAAGTGCCAGTAGTCTGCTGGTTTGGGTTGATGAGTTCCAGCTTGTCTTCGCACGAAGTGAGCGTGCTGAGGCCCAGCAAAATAGCCAGGGATATTTTGAATAGTTTCATATCTTATATCTATTTATATGATTCTCTTTATATTGTTCTCAGGCTGTTAGAAAGTGAAGAGTAAGCCACCCATGAAGCTTCTTGCACTTGGGAAAGAGCAGAAGTTATAACCAGGAGTGAATGTTCCGCCTGCAAAGTCCACATTGTATCCGTGATAGCCTGTGAATGTATAGAGGTTCTGTGCTGACACGTAAGCACGCACGCCGGAGACATAACCGCCAAACCATTTGTCGGGCAGGTTGTACCCCAACTCAATGTTGGCAATTTTCCAGTAAGCAGCATTTTGGATTTTCCGGTCGCTGAAGAGGTCGTTCCATGCCAAAGTAGCGCTGTTGGCGAAATAAGTACGGGGCACGTTGGAGAGATATGTTGAACCATCGTCAGACCATCTGTTGGCATCCAACATTCCCACTTCCTTGTTTCCAGGTCCGTAGCAAGAGTTCAAACTGTTGTAAATGTCGTCGGACACATGGTAGTTGAGTGCGCCGAAGGTAGAGATGCTCAGGTCGAAGTTCTTATACTCGAAATGGGCACTAAGACCAAAGTTAATTTTTGGCAGTCCACTACCGAGTACCACCTGGTCGTATGCATCGATGACATTATCAGGATTTCCATCCGGGCCGCTCACATCCTTATAAAGGCAGTCGCCGACATTTGCGCCCTGCTGAGTGGCATGATTATTGAGGTCATCCTGTGTGCGGGCAATACCCTCGTATACCCATCCGTAGAACTGACCTACCTCCTGGCCTACATAAGTAGCATAAGCGCCCGTGATATAAGACTCTGTACCGAAGCCGAGAGAAGTTACCTTATTCTTCAGAGTACTGAGGTTGGCACTGAGCTCATACTTGAAGGCATGGTCGCGGTTACGGTAAGTAGCCGAGAATTCGAAACCGCTGTTATCCATTGATGCTGCGTTCATGGTCACGCTAGTATTGGCCACACCGGCATTTGCAGGAACGGGAACGCTGTAAAGCAGGTCTTCGGAACGGTTCTTATACCATTCAGCCGTAAATTCGATGCGGTTGTTGAACATAGCGACGTCGATACCCACGTTGGTGGTCTTTTTCTTCTCCCAAGCGATGTTCTCATTCACGAAGGTAGAAACAGCGGAACCAGTGATAGGTGTATTGCCGAAGCTGTAGGTCATGTTGTTGCGGAGCATGGTAGCCTGATATTGGTATTCACCGATATTCTCATTACCGAGGACACCATAGCTGGCGCGGAGTTTCAACATATTGACCACATTATGATTGATGGGGAAGAATTTTTCCTTGTCGAGGCGCCATCCCACAGAAACAGATGGGAATGTTCCCCAACGGATATTCTTGGTGAGTCGAGAGCTTCCATCCCGACGGATAATACCAGAGAGAAGGTACTTGCCGTCATAGTCGTAATTAAGGCGTGCGATATAAGAAGCGAGAGCATGCTTGTATTCAAAGGAGTTGGCGTCTCTGGTGCTTGCATTTCCGATTTGGAGGAAGTAAGGCTCCGGGAAATTAACGCCCCATGCGCTTAATGTATGTGTATTCTCCTCCTCGTATGTCTGACCTACAACGAGGTTGAAGTGATTGAGGCCAATAGTTCCATCGTAAGTCAATGTGTTCTCAATCAGTGCGTCTGCATAGGTGCGAGCGTTCTCTGTGAGTTTTTCATTACTCTTGTCGAGGTATACACGATTGCTCTGAATCCATGCAGAAACCCAGGTTTTATCTTTTGCATAAGTCTTGCTGTATGAAAGGTTGAGCTTGTAGCTCAGGTGGTGGTTCTCAGACTCAAAGCCAAACATCTTAAAGAGATCGACCTCGGCAGAACCAGTACCCACGATACGATCGACGATGGTGTTTCTGGTAAGCAAGTTGTTGACCAGCAGAGGATTAGAAGCAGAGATATCACCATGTACGGTGTCGTAGTATACACCATAACCATAAGCATCGTATCCGAAGCTGCTTGCCGAACCCACCTTGTCGTCGAGAACCCAAGTGGATTCGTCGTAAGCCTTGATGGTAGGCTGCATGAGCAGAGTACCACGAAGCACGTTGGTCACGTCGCCATAGAGGCCCTGAACATACTCAGAAGCATTGGACAATCCCATACCATCCTGATTGGAGTGAGAATAGACGAGGCTTGTACGGAACTTGATGAACTTCGTATCCATTGTGTTGTTCACACGTGCGGTGAAACGCTCATAGTTAGGACCAGCGCCCTCCAATGTACCCTTCTGTGTGAAGTAGTCGAGACCTATATTATATGTGTTATTAGCACCACCACCGCTCAGGTTGACATTGTGGTTCTGGCGTACGCCTGTTTTAAAGACCTCTTCGAACCAGTCGGTGTTGGTGTTGTCCATAAATGCATATTTTCCATCGACCATGCTATAGCCACCAGGAAGTGGAGTGCCTGAGTTGTAGCAAGCCTGTCCGAGATACTGGCTGTACTCATTGGCATCCATCACGTCGTAGACACCCTTAGAGATTTTGTCCACGCCGAAATAGCCTTTGTAGTCAACCTTCAGGGGCTGGTCTTTCTTACCGTTCTTTGTGGTGATAATGACCACACCGTTGGCAGCACGTGAACCATAGATAGCACCGGCAGAAGCATCCTTGAGTACTTGAATGGTAGCGATGTCGTTAGGTGAGAAGTCACGAATGGTCGTTCCCATGGGCACGCCGTCGACCACATAGAGAGGAGCTGTACTACCGAAGGAGCCGATACCACGGATACGTACAGTAGGGTCAGCACCCGGCTGTCCGTCGGAAGTGATTTGTACACCAGCCACTTTACCCTCGAGCATTGTGGAGATGTTGGAATTAGAAGTTCTCTTCATTTCCTCAGCATTGACGATAGACACAGAACCAGTCAGGTCGGCTTTCTTCTGTGTACCGTAACCGATGACCACCACCTGTTCAAGCAAGAGGTCGTCGGAAGCGAGTTTGATCTGCCCCAGAGAATTCTGTCCGTTGACAGCCACTTCAAGGTCTTTGTAACCCACATAACTTACGACGAGCGTAGCGTTACGCGTTGTTTCCAATCTGAAATTACCATCAATGTCGGTGATGCTGCCCCCCGAGGCACCTTTTACCGCTACAGTTGCGCCAATGAGCGGTTCGCCATCTTGGTCGACAACCTGTCCAGTGACCACGAAGGTCTGTGCTTGCTCCGTAGATGCTTTGACAGGTGTAGGAAGAGAGGCCAATCCTCCTGCTGCACCCAATAACAGCATCGCAGAAAATAATACATTTTTACTCATTTGAAATTAGATTTGGTATGAATATATTTAGTAGAAATTTCAAGAAAAGGCCTATTTTAGGTTATTTCTTATAAATAATTTGTTGCAAAGTTAATGTTTGGCCACCCTGTCAAGGTGGACATTTTGCACTTTAAGGTGGACAAAATAAAAAAAAGGTGGACAAGTCGACAAAAGGATGAAAAAATCCACCAAAGATGTTTTTCTTATTAGTTTTTGAGTCAGAAATCTATTCCCTGCCATAGGAGCTTGGTGGCACATTGAACTCCTTCGTAAAGCATCGTGTGAAATACTTCGGGTCGTTGAATCCCACACTGAATGCTATCTCGGCGATATTGCGGTTGGCGCTGTTGCTCTCCAAAAGTTTCCGCGCCATGTCCAATCTGTATCTGCGTATGAATTGTCCGGGCGACATCCCCGTTTCCTCGTTGAGCTTTTTGCTGAGCAACGTACGGTTAATCCCCATTTGTTCTGTCAGTTCCGTCACACCATATTCGCTTTTCATGTAGTTTTGCTCCATGATTTCCATGATGCGCTCCATAAACGGTTTCTGCGCCATTGCAGCCATTTGGTCATCGGCTTCTGCCGTTTTGTTAACGCTCTCAACCATGCGTCTTCTGTTATCGATGATGCCCTGTATACGTTTTTGCAAAGCCACGGGGTTTTCGCTCTCCCGAAGGGCCTCCTCGATGGGCTGCATGAGTTTTTCCTCTTCCTGTTGCCGAAGTAGCCGCACGCGTTTTTTATAGAAAGCGACCACAGCTGCCAGTAGTGCGAACAGTAAGATGGAGATGAACCACCAGGATTTATAAAAATATGGACTCACTGATACCTTCACCTGTGCCGTACATTCAGTTCCGCTGATAGCCGAGGCGTATTTCACCTCAAAGACGTATTCGCCCGACGGCAGGTTGGTGTATCTGACAGAATGCTGTCCGTTGGCCAATTGTTCCCAATTTTTCTCAAGTCCTCTCATCCTATAGCTGTAGACACCCCGCGTTTCCATTCCATAATTGAGTGCCGAGAAATCAATGACCAACGACTTGTTGCTCTCGTGTAAGCGTATAACCTTTGCAAAGCTGATGTCTTCATTGATATGTCCGTCACCAGCCACAGCATCCTGATTGTCGATAGTGAGCCGTACGAAATGTAGTCTTGGGGCAGCAGTTTGCTCTATCCTTCCCGAGGTAAGGCAAGAAAGACCATTTTGGCTACCGAACCACAGCGAGCCGTCATTCCCCTTTGCAGCTCCATTCCAATAGAACTGTTGACAGAGCAATCCGTCGGCCTCTCCCAGGGTGGAAAACACTTCCGTCTTGGGATTAAACACCGAAAGTCCGTTTCCAGTAGCAATCCATAGTTTTCCGTCATCATCTCCCACGATGCCCTTCACAGAGTTGTTGGCCAAACCCTCATTGGTAGTATACGCTTTGAAACTTTCTTTTCCGTCTTTTCCTATCACTCTTTTGTAAAGCCCGTAGCCATTGCTGCCAAGCCATAATGTCCCATCATGAGTCTGGTAGAAGCAAGTGATTTTGTCTATAATGCCACAAGAGGGATTGTCCAACTTATCGCGCAAGTGTCGGAACTCGAAATAGCCTTTCTTATCACGTCCTTTTCCCACATTAATAATATATACGCCTTCCAAACAACCAATCCAAAGTTGATGGTCGTTGTCGGCAAGAGCGCCGATACATCCGCGGGCATACCTGCATCCGATGAAAGGCTCTTCGAGTCTATTACGTTGAATATCATAGAAGAAGATGCCATCATTGCTCCCTATCCATAGTCCATTGTTGAAATTGTCGAAGGCCAATGCTCCCACGAAATTGAGCAGAGAGTCTTGTTGGCCGCTGATGGTCAGACGTTCAATTTTGCCCGTCGAAGGGTCAAAGGAATTCACTCCCCCACCCCATGTGCCAATCCACAAGCGCTGCTCTCCTTCGGAAGCAAGTGCAGAGACGGAGTTGTGGGAAAGATGGCTGTTGGCAGTCGTATAATGTGTAAAAGTCCCATCTTCCGCCATTTTGTTTAGTCCTCCTTCGACGGTTCCGACCCAGAAGGCGCCATCATTCTGCACAAGCATGGCATTGACCGCGTTGGGGGAAATACTGGATGGATTGTCGGTATGCTTGTAATTGCGCAGGGCAAGTTTATTGGACGTGATACAAACCGCTCCTCCCGTTTCAGTACCTATCCAGAGGCATCCGCTGTTATGTTGCAGACAACTCACGAAATTGCTTTGCAATGGCCATGGTGCTGAAAAGCTGTTCCAATGTTGGAAATGCGTTTTTCCGTTTACGAGAAAATCAATACCGCCCAATGTCCCAACGACAAGAACACTGTCGGCTATGACGCTGAGACAACTCACAAAATCGTGAGAAAGAGAAGCCGCAGCCCCAGAATGGTTATAAGTAGCGAGTTGACGCTCATCAGGATTGAAACGTCTTAAGCCATGATTTGTGGCAATCCACACATTATCGTCTTGTCGTTGCATGGTTGTAACAAATAGGCCGTTGAGATTTGACAGGAGTGGCGAAACCTCCATTTTCACGATTTTCTCCTCTTCGGCAGCCAGTCTGAAGATTCCGCCGTCAATGCAAGCCCACACTATTCCACTATCATCAATGTCGGCAATGGCCACATTAGGTGTATATGCACTATGCTGAAAACTGAGAATGCTTTTGATGCTGCCATCATCCTGGAATTTCAGGCAGTGGATATGTGACATGGTGACAAGCCAGATTTTCCCTTGGCTATCGAGAAGGACATTCAGTCCTCTTTGGGAAAGAATCTCATCGAGCCGCTTATCTTTGCTTTTAATTTCCGCCACCATCATGGTGCGCATGTCGATGACCTTCGTATACTCGTCATACACCATCCACAAGCGATGGAACTTGTCTTCACAAATCCTCCTTGCCGAAAGGCTCTGCCACTGAAATCCCTTTGGTGACATATTGAAGTGGGAAACCCCATAGCCATCATAACGTACGCCGCCCCCTCCGAGCGTAGAGAACCATACAAAGCCCTCGCTGTCGGTGAAGATATCACCGACATTGTTGCTTGGGAGTCCTTCGCGCATGGTCAGCACAGACATGTTGTATCGTTCCATGAAAACCTGTTGAGCCAGGAGTTCCATCGATTTTCCTGTAAAGAAGAGGAGTAATGTTATCAGGTATATTATTCTAAGGTACTTCTTCATGATGAAAGGCAAATATAGTATAATTTTCGTTTTAAGCCAAATTATAGGTCCTTTTTTTCAAAAGGAAGTCCACAAGTCAGCTTACGTTAGAGGAAATTTTGATAAATTTGCAGAAAAATGTAAAAAAAACTCCATTTGGGGTGATGATACTCCATGCTTACTTGTATAAGGAGTAAAAACAGTAGCAAAGATGCAAGACAAGGAACAACAGTTCAAACGACTATTCCATTCCGAATACAGTAGGATGTACAGGGCAGCCCACATCCTATTAGGGGATGCTGACGAGGCGAAAGATGCCGTCCAGGACGTGTTCGCCCGTCTTTGGGATGGCAGAATCGTGTTGCGCGCAGAATCAGAACGAACGTTTCTTTTAACTTGTATTAGAAACCACTGCCTCAACCTCATTGCACAACGACAACGTCATAGGGAAGTCGAAAGGAAAATGGCCCTGTCGGGCACATCGTCGGACACCGACCCATGGATGGGAAAATCAGATGAAGAGTTGACCACAATGATCAGACAATACATCGATGAGCAACTCACTCCACAGACGGCACGCGTCATCCGCATGCGATACGACGACGAACAATCCTACAAGGAGATTTCCGGCCAGCTCGGGATCAGCCTGTCCGCTGTCAACAAGCATGTC
>CACXDY010000105.1 GCA_902766505.1 uncultured Prevotellaceae bacterium | reverse complement strand
CCCTTATCCTGCGGGAACATCAGGTAGTTGGCCTTTCCAGGATTTTTGGGGTCGTCTTTCTTAATGAAATAATACTCGGTGTGGCACTGTGCGCAGACCAAGGAGCGCATCTCCTGATGACTTGCTTTCCTCACGTCCTTGCCGGCTCGAGCCCAGGCCTCATATAATGCAGGACGTGCCGGTCGCAGGTCCATGGTACGTGTATCGTGACAGTCGGCGCACCCCACGGTGTTAACAATTTCAGCCCCCAGGTTGCTCCACTTCCCTGCATAGTAATTGGTGGGGTCGAAGCCCGACTTCGAATCGCTGAGTTCGCGCATCATGCGTGGTACGTCGGGGCCCTTGCAGGTCCAGCATGTGGCTGGCTGCATGTCTTCGTCGCCATCGATACCTGGATTGCCTGTGCGCAGTATCTTACGCAGGTCTTCGAGGCAATGCTTGTGCCCACGCGGGGTGTTGTAATGTCTCGAGAAAGCATAGCCAGCCCAAAGGATGACCATCTCCGGGCGGTCGGCCAGTTCATCGGTCTCATTGCTGGAGTTATACATCGAATGGAACGTTGTGTCGGCGGTCATAGCCCATGTCTCGTACTCACGGGGATAGTCGGCCTTGAACTTCTCATTTTGCGCAACGATGGAGTCAGTGAACTCGGTGCGCTTGTTGTTGAAGACGCTGGCCACCTCTGCCCTGCGCTCCATGAGTGAGGAGACGAGCAATCCCAACAAGAACACGACAACCATGGCGCCTATAAAGAGCGCCCATCCTTGCCATTTTTTCAATTGTTTTGCCATGATATATGATATGTTTTATGTTTATTTGCACGATAAGAGGTCAGTCCATGAATCGCTGGAGCCATTCGGGCACCGGACTGGGTGGCAGGGGTACCTGACTCTCGGCATTAGGAGTGGACGAAAGTGAGTTCATGCCACCATGCGGCACATTGCGATGGCAGTCCCAACACGCCTTTCCCTCATCTTTCTTTGCCAGCATATAGTCGATGCGGCCTGTCTTCACGAACTCCTGGTTGAGTTGGGTGTGACAACGGATGCAATTGTCCATTATCACCTCGGCACTGGCATCCTCGGCAATGATGGCCTGATGCTCGCTGTGCGTGACGAAATATGCCACATGCTTCATGCCATCAACAGCCTTGAAACCATATTTCATGGCTAGATTCTGATGGGGCACATGACAGTCGTTGCAAGTGGCACCATTCGACTTGTCGTCCACACGTCCATGGCTGGAATGGCTCCATGAGGCATAGTAAGGTGTCATGATGTGGCAGTTGACGCAGGCGGCTGGGTCGTCGCCCAAATAAGTGTGGGCACGAAGCAAATAGAGGAACAGTCCTCCAAGTCCGAGGAACACCCCACCCAGAAGGAGAAGTCCCACTTTTTGTCGGTAAGACAACTTATCGATGAATCGGCTTATAAATTTCAACATAGATGAAGTTAAAGTATCGCAAAAGTAGGTTTCCTCATCATAAATGTGGATAACAAATGTTACCACTACTGTTTAAAAAACGTTAAAATTTCCCTATTTGGACAAGACTTGACTACATTTGTACATACGGAGTCATTTTCACCACCTTATCATCGTTTTCAGAGATAAGGTGCAATGCCCATACAAACATCATCATTATGGATATCGATACACTAAACGGACTGAAAGCCTGTCAGCTTTTCAAAGGACTGGCAGAAAATGAAATCATCGACCTGATGCACCAGGTGCGGTACAGGGTGCATGAGTATGAGAGGGGCGAAGTGGTTGCATTGACAGGCGACCCCTGCCGTCATGCCAACATTGTGGTGAGTGGTGAGATGTCTGCCAAAATCTACGGGTCGTCGGGCCGTGTGATTCGCATGAACCTACACCACTCGGGACACTTGCTTGCCCCTGCTTTCCTCTTTGTGAAAGACGGACAATATCCCGTGGCGATTGAGGCGGTGTGCAAGTCGCGTGTATTGAGGATAGGCGCTGATGATGTGCGGACGATACTCAGCCTTGACCCACGCATAGCCATGAACCTTATAGCCATTCTGTCGAACAACATCAGTTTCCTCACCAAGAAAGTGGGTCTGCTTTCGATGACCGTCAGAGAGAAAGTGGGCAATTATATCAAGACCGAGATGAAACGGCAAGGCTCCAAAAGCATCGCCGTGACATTGTCGAGGCAACAGTTGGCCGATGAACTGGGAATACAGAAGTACTCACTACAACGCTGTCTGCATGAACTTCAGGAAGAAGGCGTTATCCGCATCGACGGCAGGCGGATTGACGTTGTCGACATCCGCCTGCTATGAGTTGGGAAAAGACTTGAAAGAACCATTTTGTGTGGGGCTTGCAGCATCATGCCATTTTTGTCCTTCAGTAACGATGATGATACTCGAATCTGAGTAGGATATGGTAGATGAATGTATACAGAAAGTGTAAAGTAAACAATTTTGAATGGATTTGTCGCTTTTGAGGCTAAAAACATTAAAATGATGCAGATTAATTGATTATCTTTGCACATACAATCTAATTTTTGTTATTCATCGACCATTTCAAAAAATAATCTCCTAAATGAAAAGGCTTCTATTCCTTACCGCATTCATGGCTTTTGTCACAACAACCATGGCACAAGACAAACTCTATGCCGATGAGTTCCCTATCGGCGATGTGACACTTCTCGACGGACCACTGAAAAAAGCCCGCGACCTCAACATCAACACTTTATTGAAATACGACTGTGACCGGTTGCTGGCTCCCTATCGGAAAGAGGCGGGACTCACACCGAAAGGCAAGCCCTATCCCAACTGGGACGGACTGGACGGACATGTCGGCGGTCACTATCTCACCGCCATGGCTATCAATGCGGCAACAGGCAGCGAAGAATGCCGCCAACGCATGGAATATATGATTGACGAACTGCAGGAATGTGCCAAGGCCAACAACATCAACCATCCTGAATGGGGCAAGGGCTACGTCGGAGGCATGCCCGGCAGCGACCGGCTCTGGTCAACATTCAAGAAAGGAGACTTCGGTCCCTATTTCGGTGCTTGGGCTCCTTTCTACAACCTGCATAAGATGTTTGCAGGACTGCGCGACGCCTGGGTATATTGCGGCAACGAAAGAGCAAAGACGCTATTTCTCGGATTCTGCGACTGGGCTATCGACCTGACAGCAGGACTCTCTGATGAACAGATGGAACGGATGTTGGGCAACGAGCACGGCGGCATGAATGAGGTGCTGGCTGACGCCTATGCCATCACGAAAGAGAAGAAATACCTGGACGTGGCACGGCGTTTCTCTCACCGCAGACTGCTTACACCCATGTCGCAGCGCCAGGACTGCCTCGACAACATGCATGCCAACACCCAGGTGCCCAAAGTAGTGGGTTTCGAGAGGATATCAGAATTGTGCGGCGACGAGACATACCATACTGCCAGTTCCTTCTTCTGGGATATCGTTACGGGCGAAAGGTCCCTGGCCTTCGGTGGCGACAGCCGAAGGGAGCATTTCCCCAGCAAGGAGGCATGCACCGACTTCATCAACGACATCGACGGCCCAGAGAGTTGCAACACCAACAACATGCTGAAACTCACCGAGAACCTGCACCGCCGCAATCCAGAAGCACGGTTCGCCGATTTCTATGAACTGGCCACCTTCAACCATATCCTCTCCACACAACATCCCGAACATGGAGGATACGTCTACTTCACGCCTGCCCGTCCACGCCACTACCGCAACTACTCCGCTCCCAACGAAGCGATGTGGTGCTGTGTTGGCACAGGTATGGAGAACCATGGCAAATACGGGCAATTTGTCTATACCAAAAAGGCCTCCAGTCTCTTCGTCAACCTGTTTGTGGCTTCCGAACTCAACTGGAAAGAGAAAAATGTGGTGTTGAGACAGGAAACCTTGTTCCCCTATGCCGAGACCAGCCGCATCACAGTGGCCAAAGGAAAGGGAGAGTTCCAACTGCTCGTCAGATACCCGGGATGGGTGAAGCCGGGAGAGTTTGAGGTGAAAGTCAACGGCCAGCCTGTCACCATCATCACAGGTCCCTCTTCCTATGTCTCCATTTCACGGAAATGGAAGAAAGGCGATGTGGTCGATATCTCCTTCCCCATGCACAACAGCATCAAGTATCTGCCCAACGTCCCGCAGTATATCGCACTCATGCACGGTCCTATCCTTCTCGGCATGAAGACGGGCACCGAGGACCTCGCCCACCTCATCGCCGACGACAGCCGTTTCGGTCAGTATGCCAGCGGTAAGAAACTTCCCGTCAACGAGGCACCTATCCTTATCAACAACAACATCGAGGATATCGCCAACCAACTGAAGCCAGTGGCTGGACGTCCACTCCACTTCACACTCACCACCAAGATGGAAAATGCCATCCACAATGAGATTCAACCGTTCTTCGAGATTCATGACTCACGTTATATGATGTACTGGCTCGCACTCTCGGAAGCCAACTACAAAGGCTATCTCGATGAACTGGCCAAGGAGGAGCAGGAGCGGCAGGCATTGGAAGCACGCACCATCGACAAGGTGCAGCCAGGAGAACAGCAGCCGGAAACAGACCATAAGATGGAGACCGACCGGTCGTTCACCGGCAACACCAACGATGTGTTCTACCGTGACACCAGCGACGGCCACTATTTCAGTTACCTGATGCAGACCGGAGGACGCACCGACCTCAGCCTGAGACTGAAATACTGGGGTGTGGGTGAATGGAAGAGTCATGAGTTCGACATTTTCATCGATGACACCCTGGTCAAGGAGGTGAACAACACGGGCAAATACCGCATCTCTGAGTTCAAGCACGAAATCTATCCGATACCCGCCGAACTGCTCAAAGGCAAGTCGCAGGTGCGCGTGAAGTTTGTGGCCAAGCCCAAACGGCAAATCGGTGAAATCTACGAAGTTAGACTGATAAAAGAATAAGCCTGTCATCATGAAAATCAAGTTTTTATTAACTGTTGCCACAGCCTTGTCGCTGACAGCCTCGGCTCAGAACATCACGGGTAAATACGAAATCCCCAAAGTACCTGACTGGGCAAAAAACGCCGTGTTCTACCAAATCTATCCGCAGACATTCTGCGACTCCGACGGCGACGGAATCGGCGATATCCAAGGTATCATCAGCAAACTCGACTATGTGAAAAGTCTTGGCGTGGATGCCATCTGGTTCAACCCCTTCTTCGACTCTCCGTTCAACGATGCGGGATACGACATCCGCGACTATTACAAGATTGCACCACGATACGGCACCAACGAAGACGCCCGGAGGCTGTTCGAGGAAGCACACAAACGGGGCATGCACGTCATCTTCGACTATGTCATCAGTTACACGGCGATTGACCATCCCTGGTTTGTGGAATCTCAGAAACAGGAGAAAAACAAATACTCCAACTACTACATCTGGACGGAGACCAACTGGGTGGACCCACCAAGAGAGTTTGCCGGCTCTTTCATCAAGGGTTACGGAAAACGGAACGGACAGTTCATGCGCAATTTCTACTGGTGTCAGCCAGCCCTCAACTTCGGGTTCTCAAATCCTGACCCAGAACAGCCGTGGCAACTGCCTACCAACCATCCTGATGTGATGGCGATGCGCGAAGACCTGAAAAACGTGCTCCGCTTCTGGATGGACATGGGAGCCGACGGCTTCCGTGCCGACATGGCTGGCGCACTGGTCAAGACAAGGCGGGTGCGGGGCAACGAGCAATTCTTCAACACCAATGAAAACGAGACGAAACTCTTCTGGAGAGAGATTCGCCAACTGTTGGAAAAGGAATATCCAAGAGGATTCATGGTGGCGGAGTGGTCTTATCCTGCCGATGCGCTCGACAACTGTTTCCATGTCGACTTTTTCCATTGGTTCAACGGTTACAACGACCTGTTCCAAAAAGAGAGTTGGAGAATTCTCAATGGTGTCAGCGAAGGACACAGTTATTTCGATGCCGAGGGAAAGGGCGACATCACGGCTTTCCTCAAAAGTTACATGGACCAGTATGAGAAAACCGTGGGAAAAGGATACATCAGCCTGCCTCTCGGAAACCACGACAATGCGCGGTTGGGAAACCGGCGCAGCGACAAGGAATTGGAAATCATCTACGCTTTCGGGTTCACCATGCCCGGCGTACCCTTCCTCTATTACGGCAATGAAATCGGCATGAAGCAACTACCTAACGACTGGCCACAGGTGGAGGGAGCCTACCAGCCACGCAACGGGGCACGTACACCTATGCAGTGGAACAATGGCAAGAACCTCGGCTTCTCCACTGGCGATGCGGCCAACCTCTATCTACCTGTTGACCCATCGCCCGATGCCCCCAATGTGGAGGCACAGGAGAAAGACCCCAACTCGCTGCTCAACAAGACCCGGCGGCTCATTGCATTGCGCCACAGCGAACCGGCATTGGCCAACTATGCTGAGTTCGTTCCTGTCTATCCCTCAGCCGACGGACCATCGGCCTATCCTTTCGTCTATGCCCGTGCCGCAGGAAACGATGTCGTGCTGGTGATGCTCAACCCGAGGGCAGAGGCATCGGACGCCACGTTCAACATCAACGTGAATTTCAAGAGCACGAAACTCCTCGCCGGCGACCGTTTCGACATCTCGCACAACAAGCGTAGCGGCGACATGACCGTCCACATGCCCGCCACCTCCTACGCCATCGTGAAACTGCAGAACGTACGTGGATACCGCTGACACGTCTGTTGAGATATTGTAAACCGCGGACAATCACCATCACCACATGTGAGGAATGCCACGGAAGGGGTCGGGTAAAGGCTTCGGACGCAGACCTTGAGTTCAAGAACTCCATGGGTGGCATGATGGATAAAATGGGTGTTTCGGGAGACGACATCTACGACATATTCTTCGGTTCGGAAAACAACACGCAGAGCAAGAAGAAAAAGAGCAGCAACAGTACCAAGAAAAGGAAATAGCAGAATCATCATTAAAGGGCAGTCACGAATGACTGCCCTTTAATGATCTCGGCTGAATTCTCATGACCCTCGCTTTGCTAAGGCCAGTCATGCTATGGCCAATGTGTCTGATGATGTGATTGACTTAATGATAGTAACCATTGATGGAGGGGCTGAGGAAATCCTCTATCTCTTCATAGCGGAGGCGGAAGGGGGCACCAGTATAGTTGCGGGCGGGTCCGATGACGATAATCCATCCGTCGATGAATCCAGCATTGACGGGCATCAAATCCTCTGGACCGAAACCGTCGAGAGGCAAATCATCACGGTAGGCCCACATGAGCCGCGAGATATCCTCCTCGGAACAATCGAAAATCTCATCCATGGTAATCCGGTGCCCGTCACGCTTGCTGAACGAGGCACAGTCTGCCCACCGCCAGGTGGTGCCGTTCTTATCGGTTACCATTGACTCAAAAGTGACCAGACGCTCGTCTTCATAGGAACGCTCCACCACAATGGTGTGCTCACCGCCGCGACCACTGTTGAAGAAGGTGTCGCAACTGGCACGCAACTGACGGTCATAATCGCGGCGGAAATCCCCATCGGTATCAAGCACCACTCCTATCCATTCGAGTATATTGTCGACCACCGTCTCTTTGCCTCCGGTGGGAAATTCCACCGAAGCGCTGTATGACACCTTGCCTGCCTTGTTCTTATACGTGACGGTGCGGGTGGTGAGGAAATCCTGCGCCACCGACGTCATCACTATCATGAGAAACAAGCATGTGAAGAGCCAACGGATATGGGAATGTGACTGATGCATCGTTGCAAAAGTAATAAAAAAGCATTAATCCGACAAGTGTAAAGCCATGCAATTTGGAAATCTCGAATTATTGTCATAACTTTGCCATGCCATGATTATCATACGCAACAGATTCCTACCACTACCCCAATTCTCGGCCATCAACCTGTTTGGAGTGCTTTTCTGCCGGCCTAATGCTCGCATCACGCCGACACTCATTAATCATGAGCGCATCCACACGGCACAGATTCTCGAAATGGGCATCATATTCTTTTATATATGGTATGTGGTGGAATGGACGATAAAACTGTTCTCAAGTGGCAATGCTTACATGCGCATCTCTTTTGAACGGGAAGCCTACAGGCATGAGCGCGACCTCAACTACCTGAAGGAACGGAAACTGTTCGCATGGTGGAAATATCTGCGGATTAAAAAGCCGGAAAAAGGGGGCAAATCACATTGAATTACCCCCCTTCTTGTTTTTCTATGCAATAGGATTAGAACTTATAGGCGATACCGGCAGATATGACTAACTGGCTACCATCTTGAATCTGATATTTCAATTCTGCTGTGGCGAAAACATTATCCGACAGATTGAACTGCACGCCTCCACCTACAATAGCGAAGAAATTACTACCTGTGACTACTTTTGTTTTCACCGAAACAGGTCCAACATTTACCAAATCAACAGCATCTTTTCTAAAACCACCATAGCCTCCACCTGCTATAGGATAGACTGCCAACGGTTCTAAGATTTTTACCAAATAGTGAACATTGGCCTCCACATCCCAGTTCATCACTCCATTCTTCTTGAGCCAATAGTCAGCGATTGCTTCCACACGGAATTGGTCAGTAATATTATATTGTCCCTTCAGACCAAAGCCAACTGTTTCTACCTCAGTTCCATAGTTGAGATTTATTCCCAAAGCCGCATCCCCTTCACTTTGGGCAAAGGTACCGATGCTAAACATTGCCATCAACAATAATGATAATACTTTTTTCATAAAAAATGATAATTTTAGGGTTAAACATATCCTCATTCAACTAAAGTGCAAATATAGCAAAAAAACATAACATATTGAGGACGGCACTTCTCCTTATCTTTATTTAACATAATTTCAGGAATCAACAAACTATCAAGTTTTTTTACTCGCCATGCATCGTTGTTTTTATAGGAAGATGACAGGCGGTTACTCGGAAAAAACCGAATTAATTTGGTTTTTCACTATCTATATCGTAATTTTGCAATAGAATTGATTTGAGTTTCCATCAGTACATATTAAAACGTCATGAACATGGAAGAAAAAGACAAGATGCAGTTGCCCGAGAACGCGTTCCGGGAATTGCGCGAAGGAGAGAATTACGAACCCATCATGCGGCCCAACCGCCAATTTCCAGAAGTGAACGCATGGTCGGTGACCTGGGGTATCGTGATGGCTATGCTATTCTCAGCCGCAGCAGCCTACCTCGGACTGAAAGTGGGACAAGTCTTCGAGGCTGCCATTCCTATCGCCATCATCGCGGTGGGAGCCTCCACAGCAGCCAAACGAAAGAATGCACTGGGCGAGAATGTCATCATCCAGAGCATCGGTGCCTGTTCGGGTGCCGTGGTGGCAGGTGCCATCTTCACTTTGCCCGCCATCTATATCCTTCAGGCAAAATATCCCGATGACCCAGAGATGACGGCCTCGTTCATGAAGGTTTTCCTCTCCTCTTTGTTAGGAGGCATCATCGGCATTCTCTTCCTCATACCGTTCCGCAAGTATTTTGTCAAGGAGATGCATGGAAAATACCCGTTCCCGGAAGCCACAGCCACCACCCAGGTGCTGGTGAGCGGTGCCAAGGGAGGTAATCAGGCCAAACCGTTGTTGATTGCCGGTATAGTGGGTGGTCTTTACGACTTCATTGTCGCTACATTCGGCTGGTGGAATGAGAACTTCACCTCGCGCGTAGTGGGCTGGGGCGAGCAATTGGCCGACCATGCGAAATTGGTGTTCAAGGTCAACACGGGCGCCGCTGTACTCGGTCTTGGCTATATCATCGGATTAAAATATGCTTTCATCATCTGCCTCGGCTCTTTTGCCGTCTGGTGGCTCATCGTACCGGGCATGTCGCTGTTTTTCGGCGACCAGGTACTCAATATGTGGGACCCTTCCATCACGACTGCCGTTGGCGACATGAGTCCTGAGCAAATCTTCCGCAGTTACGGAAAGAGCATCGGCATCGGAGGTATCGCCATGGCTGGTATCATCGGCATCATCAAGTCGTGGGGCATCATCAAAAGCGCTGTGTCGCTGGCTTCAAAGGAAATGAAGGGTAAAGGTGCCGGTATCGAAGAGGTGGAGCGCACCAACCGCGACATCTCGTTCCGGGTGATTGCCATCGGGAGTGTGGTAACCATTCTCGTCACGTTCCTCTTCTTCTGGGCTGGCGTGATGAAAGGCAACCTCCTCTTTG
>CACXDY010000104.1 GCA_902766505.1 uncultured Prevotellaceae bacterium | reverse complement strand
TACGGGCATGACCATCGGCAAGCGCGACAAAAACGCCGGTGGTATCATAAGAGGCAAGAACCTATACGAACTGTTTCAGAAACTATGCGTGGGCTATACCGACTCCCTTGACTTCACCCATGACCTCCACATCCCCTTCGCCTGTGTGGCCACCAACATCATCGACAACACCGAGGTTGATTTCCATAGCGGCCGGCTGCCGCAGGTCTTGCGTGCCTCCATGTCGATCCCTGCCGCCTTCTCGCCCGTGAGAATGGGCGACAAGGTGCTGGTAGACGGTGGTCTGAGAAACAATTACCCTGCCGACATAGCCCGCGAGATGGGTGCCGACATCATCATCGGCGTCACCTTGCAAGGAGATATGAAAGAGGCTGAGGAACTAAACAACACGATTGATATCATCAGCCAGATTATCAACGTGAACTGTAAGAACAAGTACTTTGAAAACCTGGACATCACCGACCTGCACCTGAGAGTGGATACGAAGGGCTACAACTTCGCCAGTTTCTCACCAGCCGCCATCGACACCCTCCTCCGCCGGGGTGAAGAGTTGGCCATGCTCCATTGGGACGACCTCATGGCCATCAAGGAACGTCTCGGCCTCGACTCGACGTACCATCACAAAATCTTTCACCCTCTGCGCCCCAGCGTGATGAAGGAAAAATACCGGGTGAACAAGTACATCTGCGAGAACATGACCCCACAGGCCGAGCGCTTCCTGCGTCAGAAATTCCATTTGAACAAGCGCGACAGCATCGATGCGCAATTAGAGCAGGCTATCACCACCTGTATGCGTATAGACCTTTTCTACCAGAACGCCGAATGCCGGCTGGAGCCTGAAGGCAATGGTGTGAAAGTGATTCTCTCTGCAGGCAACCGCAAGTCGGTGCAACTTCACACCGGTGTGCGCTACGACACCGAGGAATATGCTGCTGTGCAACTGGGTCTTGACATCCCATTGAAGACACCGACACCTATCAACACCGACATCACACTGCGCCTGGGCAAGCGCCTCATGGCCTGCGGCGAGGTAACCTTGCATCCCCACAGTTTCACGCGTCCTACATTCAGATACACTTTCCGGCGCAACGATGTGGATATATACGTCAACGGCGACCGCGACTACAACATCCTCTATAATCAGTCACAGACAGAGTTCATCCCCTTCAACTTCGACCTACGTCACTTCAACTTGCAGATGGGTCTGCGGTGGGACTATTTTCACTACCGCAACAAACTCGGCTCGGAAGATGCGATGGATATGCCGCTCAAGAACGAGCATTACATCAGTTACCGGGCCAGAACAACCTACAATGGTGAAGACAACTGGTATTTCCCCACCCGTGGAACGCGCTTCAATGCCGAATATGCCTTCCTCACCGACAACTTCACCAAACTAAACGGTAAAAAAGGCCTCAACGATGTGAGCGCGAATTGGCGTACATCGTTCACCATCGGCAGCCGTCTCACCCTACAGCCCATGCTGTATGGCCGTCTGCTCTTCGGAAACACTGTCCCTCCCATTTTTATCAATGCCATAGGCGGCGACTGGTTCGGACACTACCTTGAGCAGCAGATGCCTTTCGCCGGCATAGGCAACATGGAGTATGTGGACAACCAGTTGGTGGCTGCCCAACTTCAGGCCCAACAGCGCATCGGCTCCAACCACTATGTGCAGGTACGCATTGCCGGAGCCCAACTTGCCGACAAGTTAAAGGAACTGCTCGACCACCGCACCCTTTTTGGTGTCCAGGCGGCTTACTACTACAACACGATATTTGGTCCGGCGGGAGCCACCTTTGGTTACAGCAACCGCACGAAGAAAGTCCATTTCTATGTGAACCTCGGTTTCGTGTTCTAAACTCCTACCTGTCAGCATACTACATAATTAGAGGAGGGTGAGTCATTTAGATTTACCCTCCTCTGATTATCATGTTATTGGAGATTGTTTAATATCCTGCGTTCTGTTTCCACTTCGGATTCAAGTCAAGCATGTTCTTGTGTACAGGGAACACACGGCGGGTTTTGTCGAAGCTGGCCGTGGGGAAGTCCTTGTAGTGTGGGAAATACTCATCCTCGAAGTGTCCGAAACGAATCATATCGTTGCGGCGCCAGTTCTCATCGAAGAACTCACGGGCACGCTCGTTATAGATATCGTCGAGAGTAGGATTATTGGCCAGGAGTTCAGCACCTGCATAAGCCCTGATTTGGTTGACCAAATCCTTGGCCTCAGCAGAACTGCCCTTGCGGGTCAAAGCCTCGGCCTTCATGAGCAGCACATCAGCAAAGCGGAGCAATGGTATGTCGTTCGACTGGTTACGGCCATTGGCATAGTCGCTTCTTGTGACATGCCATTTCAAGTTGCGGCATCCCTGACGCCAGCCTTCAAGGTTATCACCCACATTGATGGTGAAGTCTTTTTCCACCAGTGAGATGTTACGGGTGAGTTTGAGAGGATTACCTTCCTTGTCCTTACAAACCTCTTCGGTGGGGAGCAGGGTTGACGGATCGTAAACATACACGGTGTTCTCATCGCCGCCCGTATCATAGCGATAGTCATCGAGATTCTCAGACAAACCGATAATCAGTTTGTTGCGCTCATCACCTTTCAGGTTGAACACTTTGACAAATTCAGGAGTCATCGTCACATAGCCGCCACCAGAGTTGGTCAAAGCCTCGCCATAGTAACTGGGTTTCAAGTTCTTGACATCCTTGTAGGAGTGTGAACGTCCATACTGCATGCCGGTAGCATCCGTCGTGTGATAAGGCATGACATAGATGAAGTCCTTGATGGTACCAGCCTCCACACGCTCGGTGTTATCGGAAGCGAACTTGAAGCGGTAGGGATCGGGACCCAGTGCAAACTTACCAGATTGGATAATCTCATTGCACAAGGAGATACAATCGTCCAATTTAGGGTTACCAGCAGTAGCATCATAACTCTCCACAGAAGAAGCGGTGTAAACCGGCCAGTTGATGTAGAGTTTGGCGAGCAGAGCCTGAGCCATATACTTGTTTGGCTTTCCATAGTTGTCGCCTGTGGTCTCAGTTGTCAGCACGGGAATGACAGCCTTCAGCTCATTCTCCAACCACTCAGCCACCTTTGCACGTGGTTGACGCTCCTCCAGATCAATTTCACTGGAAAGTGTCGGATCATTGATAGGCACATCGCCCCAGCAGTCCATCATGATGAAGGTGAAGTAAGCACGCATGGCGCGGGCGGGAGCCTTGGCTTTTTCGCTGGCAGTCTCACTGCCCACCACCTCATTGGCTTTCACGATACCGGAAGTCAGGTCAGTCATCCAGTCGATAGAAGCATCCTCGTAGGAGTAATTGTGCAGACTTGGGTGAGCATAAGCACCGTTGTCATACCAGTTACCACCATAAGCCACCGATGTATATTCATCACTCGACAATGCCATAGCCTCCATGTAACGACGCCCGAAGCAGCCCCGCATCTGGAAGTAGATACCAGAGAGCTGTGCCTCGAGGGCAGCCTCTGTACCAGGGTAGGATGTATATTGTGACTCCACGGGAACGTCCAGATCAGTACAGCCGACGCACAAGGTTGCAACAGCTGCAGCAAATAATATCTTGATATTTGTTTTCATATTCTTGTTCCGTTTTTAAAATTAGAAATTAACCCTTACACCTGCCATGAATGTGCGAGTATGGGGATAGTGGCTCCATCGGTAATCCACACCTGGAGAGATGCCGCCCATATTGACTTCTGGATCAAGTCCCTTGTAGCCGGTAATGGTGAACACATTATTGCATGTACCATACAACTGAATGCTCTGGAACCAACCTCCGAGTTTATCGAAGGTGTAGCCGAGAGTCAGGGTCTGCAAGCGCAGATAGTCTCCCTTCTCAATGAAGCGGTCAGAGGGGATGTTGCTCAAGTTATCGGTGAACGGACGTTCAGTAATGAATTCCTTCAGCACGTTCTTACCTCCGTCGAAGAAGTCACGTGAGGTATAGTGAGCGCGTGTTCCATTGTAAATCTTGTTGCCCAACACGCCGGTGAAGAACAATGTTGCAGACCAGTTCTTATAGGACAGGGTATTGTTCCATCCGAAATTGAGTTTGGGTTGAGCATTTCCTGCGACATAGCGGTCCTTATATTCGGGAGAATTGGTGGTCTCACCGGTCTTGTTGCCATTCTCATCGCGTACATAATAACTTGCCTTGCCCTCACTGTCGTAGCCAGCGAACTCATACACATAGAATGTGCCGAGAGGTTCGCCCTCCATCACACGTTGTGTATAACCGTTGGCCGATACACCAGCCACGCGCGGGTCACCCTGTGCGAAGGTTGAAGTCTGGAACTTGTCGTTGGAAAGTCTATCTACCGTATTCTTGTTGTGTGACAAGTTGATGGTAGTCATCCAGTTGAAGAATTTCGTGCGGATAACATCGATATTGACCGTGAACTCCACACCGGTGTTGGTGATTTCGCCTACGTTGGCAGCGATGTTGTCAATCGGATAGATCACTGTTGAGACAGGATAATTCCAAATCAGGTCCTTTGTCTTCTTGTTGTAGAATTCGATGCTACCATTGATACGGCTGTTCCAGAAACCATAGTCGATACCCACATTGAACATACCTGTAGTTTCCCAAGTCAAGTCTGGGTTGGCCAGTTTGGTTGCGCCGAGGATTGTCCAGGGATTGCCTTGGTAGGTGAAGGTGGTGCCTGTGGAGCCATAGGTGGCCACACCTGAGTAAGCACCGAAGCCGAGAGCGTTACCGGAGACACCATAACCCATGCGCAGCTTCAAGTTGCTGAACAGATTTTGGTTCCTCATGAACGCTTCCTCTGTGATGTTCCATGCTGCAGAGACAGAGGGGAAGGTACCCCAGCGGTGACCATCAGCAAACACAGAAGAACCGTCGCGGCGGATGGTAGCCTGCAACATGTACCGGCTGTTGAAAGAATAACTTGCACGACCATAGAATGAGATGTTGCGCACAGTCTCCTTGGTACCGCTTTGGACAGCCGACATACCATCGATGGTTCCTGCGTAAGTCAGCTGATTCCATTTCAGGTAATCATCGAAGAAGTTGTGCACGCTCAGTCCGAAGCCGTCATTGCTCTCGCGCTCTTCCCAGCTGTAACCAGCCATCAAGGCGAGTTTATGCACTTTGTTGAAAATGGCATCATAGTTGAGGTAGGTCTCAAACGTCTGCTCCTTACCGAGATAGGTATTGCGTGAGGCATTACCATTATAGGCATTGTAGGGCACCAACTGGGTGTAATGTGAGTGATAGTCACTGTAAGTGCTCTGATGGTGTCCGAACGAATAGTTCGTATTCCAGTTCAAGCCATCGATGATGTTGAGCGTGGCCTTGGCAATCACCTGATTGCGTTTCCACACAGTTTCACTGGTATCCTCATTGATCATCGACAATGGGTTGTAATTGGCAGAACCACTGGCCAGGAACCAAGAACCTTCCGTATTACGTATAGGATTCGTGGGATTGTAATAGTTCATGGCATCCAGCACCGAAGCACCGTCAACATCCATGGTCACACCCTTATGCTTGCCATACATGGCATTCAGACCCATGGAGAGTTCCAGACGGTCTTTCAGCACTTTGGTACTCATCAGTGAACGGGCATTCAACCGATACATATTCGTACCGACGATAACACCCTCACGATTCATATAGTTCACACTTGCCATATACTTTGTCTTGGCGGAACCGCCATTGACAGAGACGTTGTGGTTGTGGCTGAAACCTGTGCGGAGCACCTCATCCTGCCAGTTGTTGTCAGCGCCCTCATCATAGGCATAACCCGTGATGCCGTTCTTTGAAATGTATCCGCGCAAATCGGATGCAGAAGCCATCTCAAGGTTTTTAGCAATTTTGTCGAAAGCCACATATCCGTTGTAACTGACATTGGTTCTATCCGTCTTTCCTCCGCTCTTGGTGGTGATGATGATTACACCGTTGGCAGCTTTCGAACCATAGATGGCCGTAGCCGTAGCATCGCGGAGCACATCGATGGACTCGATATCATCGGGAGCCACCATGGAGATATCAACACCCGGGATACCATCGATGACATAATATGGCTGCATGGCAGCGCCCTCACGGAGAGAAGAAGCACCACGCAGGGTGATACTCGGTGTACCATTGGGGTCACCCGATGAAGTCACCACAAGACCGGCAACTTTGCCTTGCAGCATGGAGGCCGGGTCGGAGAATACACCTTTATTAAGGTCTTTAGCCTGAACGGTCGTGATAGAACTGGTTACATCCTTACGACGCATCGTACCGTAACCCACGACAACCACCTCATTGAGGGTGGTGTTGTCTTCAACGAGAGTCACGTTTTGTCCAGGGTTGATGGTCTGCGGTTCAAACCCCACGTAGGAGACATTGAGTTTGGCACCTGGTTTCACATTGAGCTGGTAGCGTCCGTCAATATCGGTGACCGTGGCATTTTGTGTTCCGGCCTCCACAACGGTAACTCCAATCAGCGGTTCGCCGTTGTTGTCGGTAATCACACCAGTGACATTGTTTTGTGCCATGGCTACGTTACCGCAAAACAGCAAGGCTACCAATAGAACTGATTTCATTGCAGCCTTTCTTACTTGTTTTCGTACTTTCAGCATAATTGAAATTGGTTTGGTTAGGTTTATTTCAGTTAATCATCTCTATTTATTATCAAAGTTGGTTGCTCCTCCGTAATCCAATCCTTCGCATGTGACAGTGAGTCCATTGTATTTCAGTCTCGATGCTTTTTCCACATAGAGTCCATAAGTTTTTCCTTCCACGAAGCCCTCACCCTTGCATGGTCTCTTGTCGTAGACACCTCCCTTGAACGAGGTAGTCTTTTGAAGGTGCAGGTCGACATTGTCGAGATAGATGTCATGCACTTTGTCGTTGGTGTCTCCACCGATGAAGCATCCGTTCTCACTGTTGGCGACGATATTTCGGAAATAGATGTAGGCCACCTCTCCGCAGCGTCCCTCGACCTGTCCTTTGGGGAATCTCCAGTTGGCATCCTTATGGTTTCCGTTTGCCCTGGGGTAGGAAGTAACATAGATAGGTTCTGCCTTTCCCCACCAGACGTCCGACCACAGCCTGCAATCGAGCATGATATTGGAAAACATCACGTTGGTGACGGTTCCCTCGTCGCGGTTCTGAATACCCAGTCCCCGGTTGGAGGCCTTGATGATGCAGTTGTCGAAGAGGACATTATAGATAGAATCCATGTTCTCGCTACCGATTTTGATGGCACACGAGCGGCTTGTCATCACGCAATTGGTCACCACGATATCGTGGCAGGGGCCATATTGTTGATATTCCCTTCTGTTTTTCAAGCAGATACAGTCGTCGCCGCTGGTAATATGGCAATTGGAAATACGCACGTTGCGGGAATGGTCAAGGTCGATGCCGTCGCCATTACGTATTTTGAGGTTGTTGAGCAGATTGATACCATCAATGACAGCACCGTCGCATCCCACCAGGTGAACAGTCCAATAAGCGCCGTCGCGGATGGTCACATCGCGGATAGACAAATTACGCACATTGGTCAGCGTGAGCACATGTGGTCTCGGGTCAAACTTATCCACGGGTTTCAGTTCGTAAGAGTCGTCAAGTTCTGCTCCCATGAAGGCCACGCCATTTCCTGAAATGACACCTTTCCCCGTGATGGAAATATTCTCGGCATCATCGGCATACAGCCACATCATCCCCTCGCCTTGGTTTTCTCCAAAAGCACTCAGATGATAAATATCCTCATTGGGATTGGCAATAAGCGTAGCCGTTGCCTCGACATGCAACTCCATATTGGACTTCAACTGTATCGGCCCGGCCATAAACACCCGTCCGCGAGGCAGCAAGACCACTCCTCCCCCTTCTTCCGTACATTTGTCAATGGCGGTCTGTATCGCTTTGGCATCATCCGTTTTTCCATCACCGACAGCGCCAAAACTGGTCACGTCATAGACTGTTTGTCCTATTGCGGATGAGGCAACAAGAAGGAAGAAAAAGCATATTAAATAGTTTTTCATTATAAACTTATTAGTTTTTGGTTGCGTCAAGCCATACTCCAATCAATCCTTTGTCAGTCAGCATTAGAATCAGGCGACGAGAAACCTCCAAATCTCTTTGGGGATGTGGCAAAAGTATCAATTTGTTTTGACGTATGCAACTTTTCAAGCATAAATTTACCTCTTATCCGTCTTTTGGGATGAAAACATGGTATTTTTGTATACAAAAAGAGGTTGGTGCAGGATGCTACCAACCTCGAATAAGCGATTTCGAAACATCGAAATCAAAAAAAAGTTTTTGCAAATATAGAGTACATGAATGTAAAAAGCAAATTTTTAACACGCCAAATTGATTTTTTAACATTTGGGGTAGTCTTTCCTCCAGTCATTTGATGACTGTCTTTTGTCCGTTATTGATATAGACTCCCTTCTGGGTAGGCTTGCTGCAGAGTTTCCGGGTTCACCGCCTACAAGGTCGTTTTTCAGTCTGAAACAGGTGCGGAAGGAGTTTACCTTGAATGATGTCATACCGACTCACCTGCTCCCTCAAATTCATTCGCACTGCTACATCATCTCGGTTGCCATCATAGGTTTTTGAGTTGCTATTCTAACCTTCTTTTATTATATGCACAAAGTTAGGAAATCTTGCATAAAAACTCCATAACGAGTTCACTTTTTTGTTCATTACCTGATATAGATGCCCATTACAGTGGGATTTTGCTGAAAGAGCGGCCGTCAAGTGAAAGATGATTCAAAAAAAAATCGGGCGAACGATGACAATTGAAGAATTATTGCTATCTTTGCAAAAATAACTACAAGAATCAACCTACCAAAATAATGAAAAGCCTAAGCACCCTACTGTTGTGTCTATTATTTCCACTGACCCTTATGGCCGGTGGATGGGACACCGACTATGCATCCATCGAGAAAAGCATTCGTGAGCCACAATTTGCCGAAAAGAATTTCGTCATCACGAAATATGGTGCATCAACCAAAGCGACCGCTGCCAAGAACCAGCAAGCCATCAACAAAGCCATTGATGCCTGTTCGAAGGCCGGCGGCGGCAAAGTCATTATCCCTGCAGGCACCTGGAACACCGGTGCCCTGCGTCTGAAGAGCCATGTGAACCTGGTGGTTGAGAAAGACGCCACCCTGCTGTTCGCTTTCGACACCTCGCTCTACCCCACCGTTCTCACCCGTTGGGAAGGAATCGATGTCTGGAACTATTCACCCTGTATCTATGCCTACGGCGAAACAGATGTAGCCATCACGGGCGAAGGCACCATCGACGGCAACGGCAGCAACACGACCTGGTGGCCGATGTGCGGCAAAGACCATTTCGGATGGACTCCCGAGTTGAAAGAGCACCAGAAAGAGACCCGTCTGCAACTGCTCCGCATGGCAGAGGACGGTGTCGATGTCGGTGAGCGCCAGTTTGGCCAGGGAAAAGGTTTGCGGCCCCAACTCATCAATCTTTACAAGTGTGAAGGTATCCTCATTGAGAATGTCACACTGCTCCGCTCACCTTTCTGGGTCATTCACCCACTGCTGAGCAACGACGTGACTGTCAGAGGTGTGAAGATATGGAACGAAGGTCCCAACGGCGACGGCTGCGACCCCGAATCCTGCGACCGTGTATTGATAGAGAATTGCCTTTTCCATACGGGCGACGACTGTATTGCCATCAAGAGTGGCCGCAATGTAGACGGCCGCAAGTGGAACATCCCCAGCCAGAACATCATCGTCCGCAACTGCGAGATGCAGGACGGTCACGGAGGTGTGGTGATAGGTTCCGAGATTTCCGGTGGCTGCAAGAATGTGTTTGTAGAGAATTGCCGCATGGACTCCCCCAACCTTGACCGTGTGCTTCGCATCAAGACCAACTCCTGCCGTGGAGGTGTGATAGAGAACATCTACATGAGAAAAGTGGAGGTGGGACAGTGCCGCGAAACCGTGATGCGCATCAACCTCGACTACGAGCCCAAAGAGAACTGCTGCCGAGGATTCAACCCCACGGTCCGCAATGTATACATGGAAAATGTGACCTGCAACAAGAGTAAATACGGTTTGTTGCTCAACGGACTGAATGATGCCGACAACATTTACAACATCCATGTGAAAGACTGCCGTTTCAATGGTGTGACAGACACCGGTCTGAAACGCACCGGCAAGAGCCATGACCTCTTCCTTGACAATGTGATGGTCAACGGTTCTTTGTTGTTGACCGAACTCCCCTATAAGAATTACAGTGAATGGATGACTTATTCAGAGATGAAGCGTGTTCCCCGCTCCTACCTGCTTGACTTCTCCACGAAGCCCAAATGGAGTTATGTGATGGGTATCGAACTGGAGTCGATGCTGGACACCTATCTGGAGCATGGTGGTGACGACATCTTGAAATACTGCCAGGAATATACCGACACGATGATCGACGCCAAAGGAGTCATCCGCGGTTACGAGATGCTGGACTACAATCTGGACAATATCCGTACCGGTCATTTCGTGACCCGCATGTACCAGTTGAATCCGGAGAAGAAAAACCTGGTGGCCATGAACACCATGATGAAGCAACTTGACAAGCAACCACGTACCGTTGCCGACAAGGTGTATTGGCACAAGGCCATCTATGCCTATCAGGTGTGGCTCGATGGTATTTTCATGGGTCTGCCCTATCGTGCCCTGACGGCGAAGACCATCTTAAAGCCCAAGAAAGCAAAGAAAATCTATGATGATGCCGTCAACCAAATCAGCATCACGTATGAGCGCACCCTCGACCCCAAGACCGGTCTCAACCGCCATGCCTACGATGAAAACCGCAATATGTTCTGGGCAGACAAGGAAACAGGATTGAGCCAACACTGCTGGGGCCGAGCCCAAGGCTGGTTCACCATGGCCTTGGTAGAACTGCTGGATGCCATCCCCGAGGACTACGACCGCCGTGGAGAACTGATAGAACTGTTGCGCAAGGATTTTGACGCCATCATCAAATGGCAGGACAAGAAGACCGGTGTCTGGTACCAAGTTATGGACTCCCCACAGCGGGAGGGCAACTACCTGGAGTCGACCTGCTCGGCCATGTTTGCCTACTCGCTGCTGAAGGCCTACCGCAAGGGCTATGTGGGAGAGAAATACCGTGACGCCGGTGTGAAAGCCTATAACGGAATACTCGAACAATTTATCCGTGTGAATGCCGACAAGACCATCTCGCTGACCAAATGTTGTTCAGTAGCAGGCCTTGGCCCGGGCATCAGCCCCGAAGTGGAAGCAGCCCTGAAGAAAATCAACCCCAAATCGAAGGCAAAGGAGAACAAACGCCGCGACGGTTCGTTCGATTACTATCTGAGTGAGCCTGTCCGTGACAACGATGCGAAGGGCGTAGGTCCTTTCATCTGGGCTTCCCTTGAGATGGAGAGGATGAAATAACCTTTCTGGAAAGAAAAGTAACATAACATTATCCAACTATAAACCATAAACTATGAAAAGAAAACTACGTTTACTCATTCTGACACTGCTGACAGTAGTGTGCAGTACCGCATGGGGCAATAAGATTACCTTCGCGGACTTAGGATTAGAGAACGGCGTTCAGTACACTGAACCGTTCGACGGCGGAACCTTCACCGTCACCTTCGCAGGTGGACAAAACGACGGCAAATACTACAACACCGGTAGTGCCATCCGTGTCTACGGCGATGGTTCGATGATTGTGACCGCCAAATCAGGCAATCTGGCCAAAATTGTGGTGACATTCGGAACCAGCAACCGTCCCGAAACAGCCGACGTGGTGGACACCGGCACCTTCGACCCCGCGACAGGCATCTGGACAGGCAATGCACCTCAGGTGACCTTCACCCGTCCCACAGGCAGCGGACACTGGAGGATTGAAGCCGTAGAGGCCTTCCTCGAGGGAGAAGACCCCGACCCAGGTCCCGGACCCGGTCCTGGACCCGGCGATGAAGACCCTTACAGCATTACCTTTGCGGACTTAGGGTTGGAGAACGGCATCCAGTACACCGAACCCTTTGATGCCGGCAACTTCACAGTCACCTTTGGTGAAG
Source organism: uncultured Prevotellaceae bacterium (assembly GCA_902766505.1). Taxonomy (GTDB): domain Bacteria; phylum Bacteroidota; class Bacteroidia; order Bacteroidales; family Bacteroidaceae; genus Prevotella. The sequence continues at coordinate 233 of CACXDY010000104.1, read as the reverse complement.
GCGGCAACAATGGCAAGTACTACAACACAGGTTCCGCCATCCGCATCTATGGAGACGGATTCATGAAAGTAGCCACCAAATCCGCCAACCTGGCCAAAATCGAAGTGACCTTCGACCGCAGCGGCAACTTCGCCCCGGAAACCTCGGATGTCGTAGATACCGGTACCTATGACCCGGAAACAGGCATTTGGACCGGCAATGCGCCTCAGGTGACCTTCACCCGTCCGACAGGC
>CACXDY010000103.1 GCA_902766505.1 uncultured Prevotellaceae bacterium | reverse complement strand
TTGGTGTGAGTTATATGTTCTGTCCCGGCAGCCGGGTAAGGCCCTTCATCAGGGGTGGATTCCATTTGGCTTGGAATATGGGAATCAAGGAGGAAAATGTCATATTCAGGTACGATGACGGGGTGACAGTACAAAAGAAAACAGGCGACTTGATTTTCGAGAATGGAATGAGAGGGGGCATATACCTCGGAGCCGGTGTAGACATATATCACATACGCATCAGCGCCTTATGGAAAAAGGCAAAGAATGCCTATAACGGGCTGAACGAGAAAAACTGCGGAATCCTGACTATAGCATATTTGTTTAAGTAGCCTTTCGCTCGCCTTGCACTACCTTTGACCCGAAAGGGCGAAAGTAGGCGGCGGCTCGGAAAAACTCAAATAAATTTGGTTTTTCGCTCGCCTTGCACTACCTTTGCAGTCAAAACCAGCGGACATGATTTATTTTTTCAAGACCCCTTCCCAAAGCATCATTGCAACAGAAACAAAACAAGAGTTAAGTAACGAAGAGCAAAACAAGTTGGAATGGCTGTATGGCAACGCCCAACTTGTTGAAGCAGAATCCCTTGAGGGTTTCTACATTGGTCCCCGGCGCGAGATGGTCACCCCATGGAGCACAAACGCCGTGGAAATCACCCAGAACATGAACATGAGCGGCATTGTCCGCATCGAGGAGTATTTCCCCGTAGACAATGAAGAGGCCGAGCACGACCCCATGCTCCAACGCATGTACAAAGGACTTGACCAACGTATCTTCACTGTCAACCACACCCCGGAGCCCATCCGGCAAGTGACCAATCTGGAAGAATACAACGAGCAGGAAGGTCTTGCCCTTTCCCCCGAGGAAATAGAATATTTACATGAGATAGAACGGCAGATAGGCCGTCCTCTTACCGACTCAGAAGTATTTGGTTTTGCCCAAATCAATTCCGAGCATTGCCGCCACAAGATTTTCGGTGGTACTTTTATCATCGACGGTGTAGAAAAAGAGTCTTCCCTGTTTGCGATGATTAAACGCACCACCCAGGAGAACCCCAACAAAATTCTTTCTGCCTACAAAGACAATGTGGCCTTCGCACAAGGACCTGTAGTGGAACAGTTCGCCCCTCATGACCAGTCCACCTCCGACTATTTTGAAATCAAAGATGTGGAAAGCGTCATCTCACTAAAAGCAGAGACCCACAATTTCCCCACCACCGTGGAGCCTTTCAATGGTGCCGCCACTGGTACAGGCGGTGAGATTCGCGACCGTATGGGAGGCGGTGTTGGTTCATGGCCTATCGCCGGAACAGCGGTCTACATGACTGCCTATCCCCGACTGAAAGGAGATAATGGTGAGGATATTGAAGAACGCGACTGGGAAGATATTCTCCCCGTCCGTCAATGGCTCTACCAATCACCCGACCAGATACTCATCAAGGCATCAAACGGAGCCTCCGATTTCGGCAACAAGTTTGGACAACCCTTGATTTGTGGTTCGGTGCTCACGTTTGAGCATCAAGAGGGAAAAGAGAAATATGCCTACGACAAAGTCATCATGCTCGCAGGTGGTGTGGGATACGGAACCCGTCGTGACTGTCTGAAAAAAGAGCCGCAGAAAGGCAACAAGATAGTCGTGGTGGGTGGCGACAACTACCGCATCGGCCTCGGTGGCGGTTCGGTCTCCTCCGTAGACACTGGCCGTTACTCCAATGGTATAGAACTGAATGCCATCCAACGTGCCAACCCCGAGATGCAGAAACGTGCCTACAACCTCGTTCGTGCCCTTTGCGAAGAGGATGTCAACCCTGTGGTGAGCATTCATGACCATGGCTCAGCAGGCCATTTGAATTGTCTCTCCGAACTGGTGGAGGAATGCGGTGGCAAGATTGACATGGCCCGCCTTCCCATCGGCGACAGCACCTTGTCGGCCAAGGAGATTATCGCCAACGAGAGTCAGGAACGCATGGGTCTGCTCATCGACGAGAAGCACATCTACCATGTGGCACGGATAGCAGAACGTGAGCGTGCTCCCCTGTATGTGGTTGGCGAGACGACTGGCGATGCCCACTTCTCCTTCGAGCAAGCCGACGGTGTCCGTCCTTTCGACCTGGATGTCGCCCAGATGTTCGGCCATTCCCCCAAGACCGTGATGACCGACCGCACTGTTGAGCGCCATTATGCCGACATCTCCTTCGACACGTCACTGATAGACGAATATATCGAACGCGTGCTGCAATTGGAATCCGTGGCCTGCAAGGACTGGCTCACCAACAAGGTAGACCGTTCTGTGACCGGCAAGATTGCCCGCCAGCAATGCCAGGGCGAGTTGCAGTTGCCTCTCTCCGACTGTGGTGTGGTAGCCCTCGACTACCGCGGCCGCCGGGGCATAGCCACGGCTTTGGGTCATGCCCCACAAGCCGGTCTTGCTTCCCCGGAGGCAGGCAGTGTGCTCTCGGTAGCCGAATCTCTCACCAACATTGTCTGGGCCCCTTTGGCCGACGGAATGACCAGTCTGTCTCTCTCCGCCAACTGGATGTGGCCCTGCCGTTCACAAGAGGGTGAAGATGCCCGTCTGTATGCCGCAGTAGAGGCGCTCAGTGATTTCTGCCGCGCACTCCACATCAATGTGCCTACGGGCAAGGACTCTCTGTCGCTCAGCCAGCAATATCCCAACGGCGAGAAAATCATCTCTCCGGGAACGGTGATTGTCACCAGCGGCGGTGAGGTGGAGGACATCCGCCGGGTGGTTTCTCCCGTGTTGGTCAACGACAAGAATTCTTCCATCTACCATATCGATTTCAGTTTCGACTCCCTGCGGTTGGGCGGTTCTGCCTTTGCCCAGTCCCTCGGAAAGGTTGGAGACGATGTGCCCACTGTGAAACACCCCCAATACTTCGCCGACTGTTTCGATGCCATCCAGCAAATGATTAAGAAAGGATGGATTATGGCCGGCCACGACATCAGTGCCGGTGGTATGCTCACCACTCTTCTTGAGATGTGTTTTGCCAACACAGAGGGCGGTATGAACATCAATCTTTTCAACATGAAGGATGACATCGTGAAAGTGCTGTTCGCAGAGAATCCGGGTGTCATCATCCAAGTGAGCGAAAAGTATAAGTTTGAGATGAAGGAGTTCCTCGAGGACATGGGCGTGGGCTTTGCCAAAATAGGTTATCCCGTACCGGGCAGCCGGACGCTCACCATCAAGAAAGACGACTACGAGCATTCCTTCGACATCGACCATCTGCGCGATGTATGGTATAAGACCTCTTATCTCCTCGACCGTTACCAGAGCCAAAACGGACGGGCAAAACTCCGTTTCGAGAATTATAAGCAACAACCGTTGAAGATGAGTTTCCCGCCCAAATTCATCGGCAAACTTGTCAACTATTACCTGAGTGCCGACCGCCGCAAGCCTACGGGCGTCAAAGCAGCCATTATCCGTGAGAAAGGCACCAATGGTGAGCGCGAGATGGCTTACTCACTCTATCTGGCCGGATTTGATGTGAAAGACGTGATGATGACCGACCTCATCAGTGGCAGGGAAACCCTGGAGGACATCAAGATGATTGTCTTCTGTGGAGGTTTCTCCAACAGCGACGTGCTGGGCAGTGCCAAGGGTTGGGCAGGCGCATTCCTTTATAATCCCAAAGCCAAGGAAGCGCTGGATAGGTTCTACTCCCGCGAAGACACCCTCTCACTCGGTATCTGCAACGGCTGCCAACTCATGGTTGAACTCAACCTCATCAATCCCGAACACGAGCATCCTACCCGCATGCTCCACAATGACTCCAGAAAATTTGAGAGTGGATTTGTAGGTTTGACCATTCCTCAAAACAAAAGCGTGATGCTCGGCAGCCTCAGCGGTAGCCGCCTGGGTATCTGGGTTGCTCACGGCGAGGGTAAATTCTCTATGCCTGAACCGGAGAAGAACTATCATATTGTCGCAAAATACACCTATGATGCTTATCCCGGCAACCCCAATGGTTCCGACTTCAGTGTGGCCGGTATCTGCAGTGCCGACGGACGTCATTTGGCCATGATGCCCCACTTGGAACGCGCCATCTTCCCATGGCAGTGCGGCTGGTATCCCGCCAACCGCTCAAAGGACGAGGTGACTCCATGGATAGAGGCATTTGTCAATGCCCGCCGCTGGATAGAAAAGCATTCTTAACGCCATCGGCATGGACAGTTTCTATTGGGACAGTTTCAAGACATTCTTCCGCATCGGTGCGTTTACCATCGGTGGCGGGTATGCCATGATACCCCTGATAGAGACCGAGGTGGTAGACAAGCACAAGTGGATTAACCGTGAGGACTTTCTCGATATCATTGCGATAGCCCAAAGTTGCCCCGGTGTGTTTGCCATCAATATGAGCGTGTTTATCGGCTACAAACTGAAACGTCTGCCGGGGGCACTTTGTGCTGCTTTAGGCACTGCCCTACCCTCCTTTCTGATGATACTTCTGATTGCCATGTTCTTCGTCAATTTCCAGGACAATGCGGTGGTGGAATCCATATTCCGTGGCATCCGTCCCGCTGTTGTGGCCCTCATAGCAGCACCGACCTTCAACTTAGCCAAGAGTGCCAAGATATCACTGGTCAACTGCTGGATTCCCATAGCCAGTGCCCTGGCTATCTGGCTGA
>CACXDY010000102.1 GCA_902766505.1 uncultured Prevotellaceae bacterium | reverse complement strand
ATACACTCGGAGCGGGAGGCGTATCCACCGGCTCAAAGAGCGTGCTCACCATCAACCTCAACAGGTGCATACAGTATGCCGTCAACCACGACATCGATTACATGGAATACCTGGGCCAGATCATCGACCTCTGTCACAAAGTGCAGCTCGCTTACAACGAGAACCTGAAAGACCTCAAGGAGCACGGCATGCTGCCGCTCTTCGATGCAGGATACATCAACATCGGAAGACAATACCTCACCATTGGCGTCAACGGACTCGTCGAGGCGGCGGAATTCCTCGGATACCAAATCAACGACAACCCAGAATACCTCAAATTTGTGCAGGAGGTCCTCGGACTCGTCGAGAAATACAACAAGCAGTACCGCACAAAGGATGTGCTCTTCAATTGCGAGATGATACCCGCTGAGAACGTCGGTGTCAAGCATGCCAAATGGGACAGGGAGGACGGATATTTCGTACCGAGAGACTGCTACAACAGCTATTTCTATATCGTCGAGGACGACTCGCTCAACATCATCGACAAGTTCAAACTGCACGGCGCTCCCTATATCGAGCACCTCACCGGTGGTTCGGCATTGCACATGAACCTGGAAGAGCATTTGTCGAAACAGCAGTACCGCCAACTCTTGAAGGTGGCTGCCAAAGAGGGATGCAACTACTTCACGTTCAACATCCCCAACACCATCTGCAACGATTGCGGCACCATCGACAAGCGCTACCTCAAGGAGTGCCCGCACTGCCATTCCAAGAATGTGGACTACATGACCCGTATCATCGGATACCTCAAGAGGGTCAGCAATTTCTCTGAACCCCGTCAGCAGGAGGCTCACCGCAGGTTCTATGCCGGTGCCGAGAAACTATAAACCGTTTTCCAACTATCATCAACCATTCTGTCATGCTCAATTACGTCAATACAGGAATCGTTTTTCAGGAAGTACCCGACGAGGTGGCACTGGCCATCAATATCTCCAATTGCCCATGCAGGTGCCCGGGGTGCCACAGCAAGTTCCTTTGGGAGAATATCGGCAATCCGCTGACACCTGTCACCCTCGATTCCTTAGTGCGGCAGTATGACGGGAGCATCACCTGTATCGCCTTCATGGGCGGCGATGCTGAGCCGACTTATGTCAACACGCTGGCGCAGTACATACACCATGAGCATCCGGAACTCAAGGTGGCATGGTATAGCGGGCGGCAGCGTGTTCCATCAGTGGTGAGAATGTCCGACTTCGACTATATCAAGGTGGGTCCGTATATCAAGCACTTAGGGTGCCTGAAAGACAGGACCACCAATCAGAGATTGTATAAGAAGGCGGCAGGTGATAACTTTACGGATGTGACACCTATGTTCTGGAAATGATGCCTTCTCCTCCCAAAATGGCCGTTGTCAGTCCCAATGGACTGATGGTGATGGGGCTGAAACAATTGCTTCAGTCGTTCATGCCGGCCATTTTGGTGGATGTCTTTTATACTGCAGACGATTTGTTGGCAGTTTCCTATGAGGAATATCTTCATTTCTTCGTGGAAACCAATATTCTGTTGACAGCCCGGCCCTTTTTCGAAGAGAGAAAGCGCCGGACTATTGTTCTTACTACCTCAGATGCCCACGCCGCGCAGTTGGCAGGGTTCAACTGCCTGAATATCTGTCAACCCGAAAAGCAACTTGTCAGGGCCATATTGCAACTACAGCAGCGGGGCCATGCCAATGGCCGCAACATGCCGCCGCAGCAAGCAGACAGCACGAAAACGTTGACACGTCGTGAAATCGATGTGCTGGCACTGGTGTCAAAAGGGTTGATCAACAAGGAAATCGCCGACAGGTTGGGCATTGGGCTGACCACCGTCATCACACACCGCAGAAACATCACGGCGAAATTGGGCATCCGAAGCGTCTCGGGACTGACGATCTATGCCGTCTTGAACGGCTATGTGAGTATGAGCGACATCTGATGCCGCAGGAGCCTAAATCCAGATAGTCAGCAAACGGAACAGTTTGCCGCGGAGTATTTGAAAGGGTGTACGGAGTTCTTTCCACAACTCCGGTGTCAGATAGGTGCATTTCTTCTTGTCTCTCTCAAACATGTCGTCAAGTTGGCGGGTCACGCAACTGTCCAGGATGACAGCGTTTTCCTCAAAGTCGAACCGGGTGCCGCGGGAATTGAGATTGGCACTTCCTATCGTACAGAATTTGCCGTCCACCATCATGATTTTCGAATGATGGAAACCAGGCTGGTAAATCCAGATATGACCTCCCCGTTTCATCAGCATGTGTGAGTTCTGGAGCACCACGTCGGGAGTGACCGGTATGTCACTCTTGGCGGAAATCATGATTTCCACTTTTACGCCCCGTTTGAGAGCATTGCGGAGCGACTTCCTGACAGAATGGGTCAGGCTGAAGTAGGGGTTGATGATTTTGATGCTGTCCTTGGCGTCGTTGATGGCATTGTTGTAGAACTGCCGCATGATTTTGGGACTGACTTTCGGTTCACGGTTGACGATGCCTATCGTCTTGTGCCCCACCGAGGCGGTGGTGTCGGGTTTCAAATCATGGAAGTAGCCGCCGGCATGGGCTGACAGCCTGTAATATTTCGCTTCATGCGAGAGGTCCTCTCCGGTCACCCTGTACCAGTGACGGAGGAAAATCCGCTGAAGGGTGTTCACCTCCTCGCCCTCTATACGGCAATGCATGTCGCGCCATTCGCCCACCTGTTCTGTGCCCTTGATGTAATAGTCGGCCACATTCATGCCGCCTGTGTAGGCTATCTTGCCGTCGATGACCACAATCTTGCGGTGGTCGCGCGAGAAACCATGGTTAATCCAGGGGAACCGCATCGGGTCGAACTCATAGATTTGGACACCTGTGGCACGGATAGCCTCCAGATGCGATTTCTTCAAGGGCTTGTTGTTGGAGTCGTTGCCCCATCCGTCGAACACGGTACGCACCTCAACCCCTTCCTTTGCCTTCTGCGCCAGCAAGTCGAACAGCAGGTGGGCTATCGAGTCGTTGCGGAAGTTGAAATAGTCCATATGGATGCTGCTCTTGGCCTGGCGGATGGCTTCAAACATGTCGTCAAATTTCTCCTGGCCGCTTATCAGCAGTGCAAGGCTGTTGTCATTGGAAAAAGTGACACCCTCTTTCTGCAACTGATACTTGATGAGTTCATCGCTACCCTGACCCTGGGCAGAGAGGGAGAACAGCAGCAACATCAAGGGGTATAGGAATGTCTTCTTGAAAAGGACTCTCATTTTCATGCGTTTACGTTTCGGTTTTATAACATACATCTGTAATGGTCTACGATGCCCAGCAGATGGCAGGACTGGTCGACGACCAGCACCGTATGGACCTTGTGCTTGTTCATGATGCGTTGAATCTCTGTCACCTTGGTGTTTGGGGACACACATTTCGGGTGAGTGGTCATGATGTCGCGGACGGTCTTGTCGAAGAATTCCGACTGCCAGCGCTCCATGGCTCGGCGGATGTCACCATCCGTAATCAATCCCTCCACACGTCCGTCGGCCAATGACACGCCAAGGCCCAACTTTCCTTTGCTCACATGGATGATGGCCTCGCCCAGGTGCATGTCTGCCGGGATGATGGGAAGGTCGTCGGTCTTCATCACGTCGCCGGCGGTGGTGAGCAGGCGCTTGCCTAATTCGCCGCCGGGATGGAGGTGGGCAAAATCGTTGGGTTTGAAATCACGGACCTTCATCAGGGCGATGGCCAGGGCGTCGCCCATGGCCAGGGCGGCTGTCGTGCTGCTCGTGGGAGCAAGGTTGAGCGGACAGGCCTCCTTGGATACACTGACCAGGATATGGGCGTCGGAGTATTTGGCGAGGAGAGAGTTGGGGTTACCCGTCATCGAGATGATGGGAACGTGCATGTGGAGCACGATAGGGATGAACCTGAGCAGTTCGTCTGTCTGACCGGAGTTGCTCAAGGCCAGAATGATATCGTCGGGAGTGATGACGCCGAGGTCACCATGATAGACATCCAGTGGATTGATGAAAAAGGAAGGTGTGCCGGTACTCGAAAAGGTCGCTGCGATTTTGGCACCGATGTTGCCGCTCTTGCCCACGCCGGTGACAATGACTTTGCCGCGGCAGTGGTAAATCATGTCTACGGCACGGTCGAACGACTCATCCAGTTGGGCGATGAGGCTTTCTACAGCCTGGGCTTCGTCCAGCAGACTTTGTTTGGCATATTCACGGGCATGCGACAGTCTGTTCTCTTTGTTGTTCATGTTGCTAATCTTGAATCAGGGATGCTACCACATCCCCAAACTCTTTTAAGTGAAGCATGTTGGGACCATCGCTGAGTGCGTGGTCGGGGTCGGGGTGTATCTCAAAGAAATAGCCCGTCGCTCCAAATGCTTTGGCAGCCAAGGCCATCTTGCCCACAAAACGGCGGTCGCCCACGGTGCGCCCGTCGCCGGCGCCAGGGCGCTGGACACTGTGGGTGCAGTCCATGATGACACGGGGCACGATATCCAGCATGTCGGGGATATTGCGGAAATCCACCACTAAATTGTTGTAGCCGTAGATGTTGCCCCGCTCGGTCAGCCATACCTCGGTGGCACCGGCATCCAGGGCTTTCTCCACAGGGTAGCGCATGTCGCGCCCGCTGAGAAACTGTGCTTTCTTGATGTTCACTGTCTTGCCCGTCTTTGCGGCAGCCACCAGCAAGTCGGTCTGGCGGCAGAGAAAAGCGGGTATCTGGATGACGTCGGCCACCTCGCCTACAGGCGCTGCCTGCCAACTCTCATGGATGTCGGTCAATATCTGGAGACCAAACTGCGACTTGATGTCTGACAGCATCTGAAGGCCTTTCTCCAGGCCTGGTCCCCGGAAGGAAGACACCGAGGTGCGGTTCGCCTTGTCAAAGGATGACTTGAAAATGATGTCGATACCCAACTGCGAACTCACCGCGAGGAGTTCTTCTGCCACCTCGGCAAGCAACTTGGCTGATTCAATGACACAGGGGCCGGCAATGATGATGGGTTTCATGAGTTTTCTACATGTGTTGTTTTGAAATGGCCTGATATGTTGGCCTTTTCCCTTTCATTTGAAATAAATGATACACTCTTTACGGGCAAAGTTACAAAAAAAAATAATTACACCTCTCACTAATCGTATTTTTTATGTAATTTTGCCATGCTGCGGCATCCGCTGCCGGAGCATTGTCATGTGACTGTTCACATCAAAACCCAAGAAAATGAATATACTGCGGAAAACACGGCTGACGGCACTGTTTTTTTTGCTGATGGGATGTGGCCTATCTCATGCGGCTGTCCCGCCCTATAAGGACCACCGGCTCTCTGTCGGCGAACGGGTCGATGACCTTCTCGCCCGCATGACCCTGGAGGAGAAGGTGGGGCAGATGCTTTGCATGCTGGGCTGGAATTCCTATGTGAGAACCAACCAGAAAGTGGTGCTCTCGGAACAGTTCAAACACGAGGTGGACCACTATCATGTGGGGGCCTATTGGGGAGTGTTCAGGGCCGACCCGTGGACACAAAAGACATTCGACAATGGACTGAATCCACCGTTGGCGGCTCATCTCGCCAATCTCATGCAGCGTTACGCCATCGAAAAGACACGGCTCGGCATCCCGCTTTTCCTTGCCGAGGAGGCACCGCATGGCCACATGGCTATCGGGGCAACGGTCTTTCCCACCGGATACGGACTTTCCGCCACTTTCGACACCGGGCTGATGGAGCAGGTGGGCAAGGCTGTGGCAGAAGAAATCCGGACACAGGGGGCACATATCAGTTATGGACCCGTGATGGACCTGGCCCGCGACCCCCGGTGGTCACGGGTGGAGGAGACCCTGGGCGAGGACCCTGTGCTGTGTGGCGGGATGGCGGCCGCATTGACACGTGGCTTCGGTGGCGGCCGTTTGGGAAATCCCTTGGCCACCATCGTCACTCCGAAGCATTTCATCGCCTATGGGGTCACCGAGGGAGGCCACAATGGGGATATCACCCATATTGGGCAGCATGAACTCCACGAGAGTTTTCTTCCCCCCTTCCAGCGGGTGGTCGAGGCAGGCGCCCGTTCGCTGATGACTTCCTACAATTCGTTGGACGGCATCCCTTCTACGGCCAACAAGCGTCTGCTCACCGATTTGCTGCACAAGGAGTGGGGATTCGACGGCTTCGTCGTCTCCGACCTGTATAGCATCAATGGTCTGCGCTCTTCCCATCATGTGGCTCAAACAGACCAGGATGCGGCGGTCATGGCGGCCAGTGCAGGTGTGGATGTCGATTTGGGTGCGCTGGCTTATGCGCATCTGGTCGAGGCGGTGCGGCAGCAGCGTCTCGACACGGCGGTTGTCAATCAGGCTGTGCGGCGGGTGCTCTCCTTGAAGTTTGAGATGGGACTGTTCGACCATCCCTATGTGGATGAGGACCAGGTCAGCCACTCGGTGCGCACGCCGGAACACGTCGCACTGGCCCGGAAAGCGGCGCAGGAGAGTGTCACGCTGTTGAAGAACGACCATGGACTGTTGCCGTTGAGCAAAGACATCAAGGTGGCCGTGGTGGGTCCCAATGCCGACAACTGCTATAATTTGTTGGGCGATTACACGGCACCCCAGGATGAGCAGCATGTCACGACGGTGCTGGAGGGAATACGGATGAAACTCCCTTCGGAACAAGTTGTATATGTCAGGGGATGCGCTGTGCGTGATACCACCGAACACCAGTTGGAGGAGGCGGTGGCAGCCGCCCGTGAGGCCGATGTGGTCATTGCCGTCGTGGGAGGGTCGAGTGCCAGGGATTTCAAGACATCCTATGAGCAGACGGGGGCTGCCGTGCAGACCCGCGTGAGCGACATGGACTGCGGCGAGGGATTCGACCGTGCCACACTGTCATTGATGGGTCTTCAGGACAAACTGCTGCAGGCTGTCCATGCCACCGGCAAACCCCTGGTCGTGGTCTATGTCGAGGGACGGCCCCTCAACAAGCACTGGGCTGTCCGTCATGCCGGTGCGTTGCTCACGGCCTATTACCCGGGGCAAGAGGGTGGGGCGGCCATCGCCGACATCCTCTTCGGCGACTACAACCCTGCCGGCCGGCTGTCGGTCTCCATACCGAGGTCGGAAGGTCAGTTGCCGGTCTATTACAACAAACAGCAGCCTGCCCGCCGCGATTACATCGATGAACAGGCCACCCCGCTGTTTGCCTTCGGCTTCGGACTGAGTTACACCCAGTTCCAATATTCCAATCTCAGTGTCACTGCCCGCGACAACCTCCATTACGATGTGACCTTCGACATTGCCAATGTCGGGACGATGGCAGGCGATGAGGTGCCCCAACTGTATATCCGCGACGAAGTGGCTTCCGCCGTGCCTCTGGTGATGCAGTTGCGGCATTTCACAAGGGTGCACATCCCCGCCGGGGAAACCCGCATGGTGACTTTCCATATCGGTCCCGAAGACTTGCAGACCGTTACCCCCGACCTGCAGCGGCTGGTAGAGCCGGGCGAGTTCACGCTGATGGTGGGTTCCTCCTCCGACCGCATCCTCTTGGAGCAAAAAATCTTCGTTGAATAATCTTTATTTTCTGTTATGCTGAAATTCTTGACGATACTCTTGCTGATGGTTGGACCGGCAGCGAAAGCCGACAACCTCACCCAATATGTTGACCCGTTTATCGGTACAGGCGGGCACGGCCATGTCTTCCTCGGGGCCAATGTCCCCTTCGGATTGGTGCAACTCGGCCCCAACCTTCCCGACCGCGGCTGGGACTGGTGTTCAGGTTACCACTATTCCGACTCGGTCATCGTGGGCTTCTCGCATATGCACCTGAGTGGTACGGGAGTAGGCGACCTCGGCGATATCGCCGTGATGCCCGTGAGGGATGTGTCGCAACGGCGCCAACTCTTCTCCCACCGCAACGAGCAGGCCTCGCCCGGCTATTATTCCCTGTATCTGGATGAGTGTGGCGTGCTGGCTGAGTTGACGGCAACCCTGCATTGTGGGATGCACCGCTACACCTATTCAGCCGCCTGCGAAGAGCAGAAACTGTTGTTCGACCTGGAGGAGGGAATCGGATGGGACGGTATGCGTGAATGCGCCATCACCCAGGAGAATGAGACGACGGTGACCGGTTTCCGCCGCTCCAAAGGATGGGCGAACGACCAGTGGGTGTTCTTTGCCGCCCAGTTCTCCAAACCGGTGACGCTTTCACGGCTCAACCGCGATACGTTGTCGGTGGTGTCGGCACGCAATGACGGGACGCCGCTCCTGATGAAGGTGGGCATCTCGGCTGTCAGCAGCAAGAATGCGCTGCAAAACCTCGAGGAAGAGATACCCGGATGGGATTTCAACGGCGTGGCCGGCATGGCACGTCAGGCCTGGGAGTCGCAATTAGGAAAAGTAAGGGTGCAGGCAGACGACGAAAAGGTGATGCGCATCTTCTATACGGCTCTTTACCACACCATGGTGGCGCCATCCGTCTTCAGTGATGTCAATGGCGAGTATCGGGGGGCCGACGGCCAGGTGCACCGGGGAGATTTTGTCGACTACACCACACTCTCCTTGTGGGATACCTACCGGGCGGCTCACCCGCTGATGACGCTGATTCACCCCGAGCGGCAGGCCGACATCGCACAAACCATGCTCCACATCTTCCGCGAGCAGGGCCGGTTGCCCGTATGGCATCTCATGGGCAATGAAACCGACTGTATGGTGGGCAATCCTGCCATCCCCGTACTGGCCGACCTGACGCTCAAAGGCTATGAGGTAGATGCCCGTGAGGCCCTTGAAGCCATGAGGGTTTCCGCACTGAGGGAAGAGCGGGGACTGGCCCTGCTCCGTCAATACCAATATCTGCCCTGGGACCTCCATCCCGAACATGAGACCGTGGCCAAGGGACTGGAATATGCCCTGGCCGACTACTGTGTGGCCAAGGTGGCCAAAATGGTGGGCAACAAAGAAGTCTTCCGCTATTTTGACAACCGTTGCCGGTCATACCGGAAATATTTCGACCCCAAGACCCGTTTCATGCGGGCGCTCAGCAGCCAGGGGAAGTGGAGGGAGCCGTTCAATCCCTTCCATGCCGCCCACCGTCAGGATGATTATACCGAAGGCAATGCCTGGCAGTATCTGTGGCTCGTTCCTCACGATGTTGATGGATTGGTGAAACTGCTTGGTGGCGACAAGCCCTTCGCCGCGAAACTCGACTCACTTTTCGTGGTCGAGGGAGATATGGGCGAGGAAGCCTCTCCGGATATCACGGGATTGATAGGTCAGTATGCCCATGGCAACGAACCGAGCCATCATGTGATTTATCTCTACCATTACGTGGGGATGCCCTGGCGTGCCGCTCCATTGCTTCGGCAGGTGATGAGTGAGATGTATCACGATGATGTCGACGGACTCTGTGGCAATGAGGATGTGGGACAGATGTCGGCCTGGTATATCCTCTCTGCCATGGGACTCTACCAAGTGGAGCCGGCAGGCGGGCGCTACCTGATAGGGTCGCCTGTGCTCAACTCCGCCGAGATGAGTGTCGGCGGGAATACGTTTACAGTCATCGCCCATCACAACAGCGAAAAAAATATGTACGTCCAGTCGGCCAAACTGAATGGACGTACATACACCAAGTCGTATATTGACTTCAAGGATATCGTCAAGGGCGGAACGCTGGAACTGACCATGGGTCCCCAACCTTCCAGTTTCGGGAAGGCGAAGGGCGACAGGCCCTGAGCGGCGGTTAGTCCCTGATGATGTGCAGGTCGCGCTGCGGGAAGGGGATGTTGATGCCGGCGTCGTTCAGCGTCGTGTAGACACACTCCAGAATGCGGCAGTCGTCGCTGTATTGCGTGATGACGGGAACCCATGCCACCACCTGGAGGTTGACGCTGTTGTCGCCAAACTCGCGGAGCAGCACACTGACAGGGTGATGATGGGGGTCTTCCTTGATGAAGTCCAGTTCGCTCACTGCAGATACCAGCAACTGACGGGCACGCTGGATGTCGGTGCCGTAGGCCACACCCACATCCAGGGTGTGCATCTCATAACCATGGTTCTTGGTCATGTTCTTATAGTTCTTGGTGAACAACTGGCTGTTCTGGAAGGCGATGACCGAACCGTCGACGGATTCCACCATCGTGCTGGTATAACTGATTGACTTCACCTTTCCTCGGATACCGTCGCAGATAATCCAGTCGCCCACCTTGATGCGGCCGGCCATCAGCGAGATGCCATAGTAGATATTTTCCAGGATGTCCTTGGAGGCGAAACCCACACCGGTCGACAGACCTCCGGAAACAACCACCAGCCAGGTGTTGTCGACATGGCAGATGGCCAAACTGATAATCAGCCAGGCACCCCAAACCAAGAGTTGGATGATATTCTTGCCCATCACGAAACGGCTCTCGGCCGAAGTTGGGTCTCTCATCACGAAATGATGCTTCAGCAAGGCCTTGGCCGTACGGTTGATGTAGGAGAACACCATCCAGAGGATGATGACCAATGCGATGTTGAGCACGCTGATGGTGATGTTGTCCGACTCGATGAACTTATAGGTGAATATCCGCCAGGTGATTTCGGTGAGGTTGAATACCGATGCCGCCCAGAAAATGGCCAGCAAGACCGACAGCACACCCAACGAGGGCAGGAGAACACTGTAGAGCAGGTCGTAGAACCATGATTCGGTGATGGGTTTCTGGGCAAAATTATGACGGACACCATAGGCCTTGATCCAGGAGCGGAGACAGGTGATGGTGAGGATGCAGGTGAGTTGCATGATCCACCAGATGAGCAACTGCACGCCCATCAGGGTGTAGCCTATCCATGAGCATACCACCGACACGATAAACACCAGCATAGAGATGTAGGTATAGAACATGTCCGACCGTGGTATGTTGTGGTTGTGGCGGCTGATGACCCACCATTGCCAGAAGGCACATACCAGCAATATCGGAGGAAGGATGATGCTTACCAACTCGTTGGGGATAAGGACGATGCGGAAGGTAAACACAATGAATCCCACAACGATGAGCGGGGCATAGATGCGGAGGGCACTGGTGATTTGATTGGCATCAACACGCAGCAGCAGCGATACGAGAATGACACCCAACAGCCAGGAATACTGCGTGAGCAGACTGCTGGCCATGATGAAGAAATTCTGCTCCCAGGTGATTCTAATCAGTTGCAGGGCAACGGCAAAGATAATCACAGATGCGGCCATGACGATGACCGTGCGTTTCGCCATGAATCCTTTGGTCCGCAGACGGTCGGGCAGGGCTTTCGCACCGATGAAACTGATACAGATGGCGGCTATCGCGAAGATGCCCATAATGATGAACAATCCGATAATCATCCGCACATCCCATTGTGATTTCACATCCTTGCGGGGCTCGTATTTGTCGAGAACCGTATCCTTGGTCTTGTTCAACCGGGAGTTGAAATTCGACAGAATACTCAGGTAATTCTCACCGCCGTTGATGAAGATGCTGTTTTGTATCTCATTGTAACGCAGGTTGGCATAGTCGTTCATCTGTTCCAACCGTTCCTCAGTGGTTTGGTAGATTTTGATGTAGTCGTTCATGCTCTCTCGGTTCTCGCGGAGCATGCGGTCGATGCAGACCGCCAAGGTGAGACACACATTGCGGTCGATTTTGGCTTTATCCGTCAGGCTGCGCTGCGACATGTGGTCCAGACTGTTGCATAGACTGTCATAACGCGCGATTTCTTTGTCGATGTTGTCGATGCTGTTGCGGAACGGCAGTATCTTGCGGTGATAGTCGTGGTAGAGTTGCGTCACCTCATTGCAGGCGTAGGTCAGGTCGAACACATAGTCCTCCTTCTGCGAATAAAGCATCAGGGCATTCTGATTGCTCCGTTTGGAAATCTCCATCAGTTCCTTGATGATTTGCTCGCGGTACTTTTTGTGACTGAGCGCCTCGTTTTGCAGTTCCTTGTAATAGGTGGTGATGTCCTGCCGCAGAATAGACAACGTCTGCTCGAGGTCTTTTTCCTTGAGCACGGCATGGGATGGCGTCACTATGAGCAACATAAGAACCGGCAGAATCAGTCTGCCGATGATGGCGCGGTATTTCATATTCATTTCCAAATCAAAGTTTTCATTTGCAAAATTAATGATTTTATTGGCTATTGAGTGATATTTGCCTGAAAAAGTGAATATTTTTGTCCCAATGCTTGCAATTCGGATATTTCTTGTACTTTTGTCCTGAAAAAACGAAAGCAAGATGATACTGATAGCGGACAGCGGAAGCACCAAGACGGATTGGTGCATGGTCGACGGGAAGGAGAAGGTGGGAGTGGTCACCACGCAGGGCATCAATCCTTTTCATCAGGATGATGAGGAAATCCAGCGCATCCTGCATGTTGAGTTGATGCCAAAAATGGCTGACAGGAAAGTAGAGGCCGTCTTCTTCTATGGTGCCGGTCTCCGACAGGAGATGAAGGACCGGATGAAAGGAGTGCTGGGGAAAGCCTTCGGGGGCGTGGACGTGGAGGCCGAGAGCGACTTGCTGGGGGCTGCCCGTGCGCTGTTCGGAAGGCAGAGTGGGGTAGCCTGCATTCTCGGCACCGGCTCAAATTCAGGATTATATGACGGGCAGGACATCATCGCCAATACACCTCCTTTAGGCTATATTCTGGGCGATGAGGGCAGTGGCGCCGTGCTGGGCAAAGCGTTTTTGGGCGCTTTGTGCAAAGGGTTGTTGCCCAAAGACTTGACCACAGCGTTTTTCCAGTCGTCGGGATTGGACACGGCGGCTATCATCCAGGCTGTCTACAGGCAACCGTTGCCCAACCGTTTCCTGGCTTCTACCACCCGTTTCATTCACGAGCATCTGCAGGTGCCTGAACTCAGGGACTTGGTTCTCCAGAATTTCCGTCTGTTCTTTCAACGCAATTTGGTGCCGTATCGTGGTCTGGGCTTTAAGGCCGGAGCGGATGCTCACGGTTTTAAAGCAGATTCTGATTGTAAGGTTTTTGAGGCTGGAGCGGATGCTCACGGCTTTAAAGTAAGGGCGGTCGGAAGTATCGCTTACTATTTCAGCGAACTTCTCGCTGAGGCTGCACAAGTCGAAGGTTTTTCCCTCGACTTGGTCATGCAGAGTCCTATGGAGGGACTCGTCCGCTTCCATTCCTGAAAGTTTGTCTGCTTATTGGCTTGTGTCGTGACATGGGTGTCGTGTCATGGGTGTCGTGACATGGTGTCGTGCCATGGTGTCGTGCCTCGGGTGTTGTGCCATGTCCCCTGGCACGCAGGCGCCGACACGTTCTGGCAAGTTTGGCTCCCCTCCCTTACTTGTAGGGGAGGGGCTTGGGGTGGGGTTGTAACGCACTGACCCTTAGTGGATTGTCTTTGCATTCTTGGCGTGTTTTCCCAACCACCTAAATCCTCCTTGTCGTAGAGTTCACTGAAAAAGTAAACTTTTTAAAATCATGTAAGAACACATTTTAACACT
>CACXDY010000101.1 GCA_902766505.1 uncultured Prevotellaceae bacterium | reverse complement strand
GTCATGGTGAAGTCGCCATTCTCATCAGTAATGATGGTATCATTCAGCAACAAAGCATCATCATCCGATTCATCCGACCACCACCAGACGGGGCGCGTTCTTCTGATAGAATATTCCACTTTCGCACCTTGAACAGGAACTCCGGCATAGGTTTTTGCATGCCCCTTGACCTTGAGTGTATCACCATTGGCATAAGTATCTGTCACCTGCGGAATTTCCACCTCGAAAGTCGGCCTTTTATATTCCTCCACTCTGAAGTACTTATTTCCGTCACTGCTATAGATTGTAAAATCTCCTGTCAGTCCAGTCTCAGGCAGATGGAATTCCAAAGATGCTTTTCCAAAGGCATCCGTCGTCACCTCTTTCGTCTCGACATCCTTTCCGTTGGCATCGCGAAGTGTCACCGACACCTTCTCGCCAGCCAAAGCCCGGGTATCAAGTCCGTCATAGTTGACAAATCTCAGCAGAGCCACCTTGACGTTCTGTCCTGGTCGGTAGATACCCCTATCGGTAAAAATCTCTGTGTATTTCCTCTCATGTTCAACGGTGTAATAGGAATATCTCTCAAACCAATAGGACTGTCGCGGGCAATAAACATCCTTATCGCAAGTAGCGTAGAAATTGCCAGAAGAATATTGAGTCTGCTCAGGGATGACCAGTTCGCCGTTTTTACCGAATTGGAAATTATTTACGCTATTGTTCCTATTTTTGAAGAACCTGATTTTGGCGTTCTTCAATGGTTTACCCGTGGTTGCACTTACAGCCACCAATCGCCACTGCTTGTTTGGCAAGGCCTGAGCGAGCACATATACGTCACTCACATAGAACAATGACCTTTGGATGTCCACTTGCTTATTGTTGGTGCCAATTTCCAGAAGATAGACACCAGGTTGCAATGGTTTAATTATCAGAGAATCGCTGAAAGAATCGAATTCCCGGTGGGCGGGAAGTTGTTTTTCCACCGTAAATTTGGAACCTGGAACAGCAGCCTTCAAGACCTCCTTCAAGTCCTTCTCCGAATTCAAATAATAAGATTTAAGCGGGTCGACCTCCACTTTTGTCACAGTTGCCGAGATGGAACTTAAATTGCGAATCATCCCGAACTCAATTGTTCTTGGCGTATTAGGAAGCACCACTATCGGTCCGAAATCCATGCTGTACCTCGGTTGAATAAGTTGATTTTTCTTATTCTCCAAGCTCTGGATTCTTGGCCATTTTGCCCAATTCTTTTTGGCTTCATCTATGAATTGGATTTTCTCCTCATTCTTCACATCATTATCGTACTCGATGATGTCATATTTGAGGAGAGCGAGTTCGCCCGCCACCTCGAGGTCGCCATAGACAGCGAGCAGAGAATCCACTTTCTGGATTGCTCTCTTGATGGCAGCCTGACTTTGGCCATAGAGTTGGTCGGCATCCGTATTTCTCACCATCAGACATGCCGAGAGACAAGCGGCCTCCCTATTCCCGTTTTTCACGTAATACTCGTGAAGCGTCTGATAATCGTCCGCCTGGTCACAGAGCACGCTCAGCAAGTCATTGTTAAAGAACTTACTGTCCTTACCCTCCTTCATCAGGGGCACAAAGTCACCAGCCTTGGTGGAAGCAAGCAGTGTGGGATTTGAGAGAGATTTGGCAAAATAATCCTTGCTGATGGCGGCGACATCCTTTTCGGGGTCACGTTTGTATTTGTAGATATTGCCGAGTACAGACTGATAGACAGCGGCCAGGACAGGTTTTTTAGCCGATTCCTGTTCTTTTTTCTCCAATTTGGCGATTTCCGCATCGATGGAATCAGGAGTGATGGCTGTGACGGCAGCCATTCTGCAAAGTTCTGCTTTCAACAGATGTCCATACTCATTCTCTTTGTTGGCTTGGTCAATAATCTTGTCGAGGACTTCGATTTGCGTTTTGGGCAAATCGTCCCTCTGTGCTTGTGCGTATTTATTCCACAGAGTCGAAAAATTTTGTGAAAAAATACTCATCGGCATGGTGAACAAGAAATAAGTTAATATGCAAATCCAACGTCTCATTCTTTCCCTTATTTGGTGAAATAAGTGTATTATCGCCACAAAAGTAAGATTTTTTGGACAAAGGACAAAGTTTTTTGCCAAAAAAAGCACTAATAATAAATAAATAATTAATAACCTGCGGGCGAAATGGGCACCACAAAAACGGCGAAAAACATCATTTTTTATGACACTTTACAAAAATGGCGGTTTGCACCCCTCCCCTCACCATCAGGTAGATGACGAAAGCCATCCACAGGGCATGGTTGCCCATGGAATGACTCAGGCTGAGATAAATGGCAAAGAAACAGATAGTGGATATCACGGAGGAGACCAGCATCCCCCTTGTTGCCGTTATGCCAATGAACACGCCGTCCCAGACGAATGCTGCCAATCCAGCCAGAGGGACAGCAACGGCCCACGGGAAATACGACATGGCCATTTCGACCACCTCGGCATCATCCGTCAGCAGCCCAAGAAACCACTGTCCTCCAACAAGATACAACAAAGTAAACACAATAGCGACAACAGTTCCCCATCCAAACACCCTTCTGACAGTTTCGTGGAAAGCGCTGTCATTACGTGCGCCATAAAACTTGCCGCTCATCGCCTCGCCGGCAAAAGCGAAACCATCGAGAAAGTAAGAATACAGTATATAGAGTTGAACCAGAAGCGTGTTAACGGCCAGAATCATTGTCCCTTGCCTTGAACCTGCGGAGATAAAAAACAAATTGACAGCCACCAGACAAACCGTCCTCAGAAAGATATCGGTATTGACTCTGAAAAAACCCAACATTTTCTCAGAATCGAACAAAGTTCTCCAATTTGCATACTTTCTAAGTTTTCCATAATACCTCCACCATATCGACAAAGCCAGGAAAGCCCCTGTATACTGGGCTATGAGCGTACCGAAGGCCACCCCCTCGACCTTCAATCCGAAGCCATAAACGAGGGTCAGGCTTGCCACTATATTCACCACGTTCTGCAAGATGGAGATGACCATTGGGAACTGGGTATTCTGCATCCCGATATACCATCCTGTCAGTCCGTAAAGCGCCAGTACGGCAGGAGCGCCCCAGACGCATATTTCGAAATAACTCCCCGCCATGGCAGCCACGCTATGGTCGGGAGAGATGATGGAAAAAGCCAAGAATTTGATGGGCGACTTCAGCAACAAGATGGCAGCCGCGATGGACAATCCCACGACAACAGACCTGAGGAGGAGGTTGGTGACCTCGTCGAGAGCCCGTTTTCCGAGTTGCTGTGAAGTCATGCCGCTCGTCCCCATTCTCAGGAATCCGAAGACCCAATACATGAGGTTGAAAATCATGGAACCGACAGATATTGCCCCGATGTAAGCCGGGTCGCCCATATGCCCTACAATCGCCACGTCCACCAGTCCGAGCAACGGCACGGAGATGTTGGAGACTATAGAGGGCAAAGCGAGATGCAATATCTGTCGGTCGCGGGGATTCATGTCAGGCGTTTATCCCCTTGCCATCTTGTAGATAGCAATCATATCTTTGCGCTGGAGCACCCTGATATTTCCCAAAGACAGGGTGTCGTCACGGCTTGCCCTACGGGCCATTTCCTCGATTTCCTCATCGGTGATATCCCTTCCGAGCAATTCGCGGATATTCACGGGCATTCCCAGCTGTGCGAAGAATCTTTC
>CACXDY010000100.1 GCA_902766505.1 uncultured Prevotellaceae bacterium | reverse complement strand
TTCTGCCTCGAGTTCTTTGGGGAGTGGGGTCAGAAAAGTTAGGATGAGATGGTTGATGGCGGGCAGTTCCGAGTTGGAACTAAAGAGTAATGTATTTATGCCTTCCCTCAGTGTAAGGAAGAAGGTGCGCTGTGCCATTGCCTCACCTGTTGCAGCAAAAATTGTCGAAGAGGCTTCTGCATCATTCACAGCTAAATACACATTGCTGTTCAGGCTATTATGGTAATATACGTCTGCACGGTAGTGTCCTGTATGCTGACTATTGAAGACAAATGACATCGATTCTTTATTGCTGGTTTCAGCATCGGCTGCGTTCAGAATCACCTTGTCGTTAGGTGTGTCTATGACCTGAGTAAAGGCGATTTTGTCGATATTTGGTGCCGCACCATTGGGATTGGTAAGGATGCAGATGGTATTCCCTTTAGTGAGGTGAACCTTCAGCGTCGCCTTTCCCTCATCAGCGATATGGTCCCATGTGGAGACATTCGGACAGGTGAGCGTATATTTCTTATTATTCAACGTAATTTCGAGGTTGCGTGACTGATAGGAGAGGTAATATACATCTAACAGATAATCACCTTCTTCGGGTATTTGGCAAGTGAATCTCAGCATGCCGTTTCCGTTGTCAAGTCCAGTGACATATTTTCCGCCTGATGCCTCGTCAATTGCTACTTGAGCCGACCCCGTGCGTTGTGCATTCTCTGCTTCATACGATGTTGATTGTCCAAGCCTGTTCAACAAAGCTGTACTGCAGGCTGCCGTAAGTGATGTGGTAGCACCGAAAGCCGAACCTGGTCTGCTGTAGTCTACATTACCGAAGGTCATGTCTTCTGCTGCCTTTGTCAGCCAGGCAGAATGACCAAATCCAGAGGAGTTGATATTGTTGTAGGCATGAAAGGCATTGGCGATAATCCACGATTGGTACTCAGCATCGTCAAATTGTGTGGCATATAGTCCGGCATATCGCATCAATATGCCTTTGAAACCCTGGAAATCGCCATCTGCATTTTGGCATACGCGCACCACGCCATCGCTGTTGCACAGGGCGGTCTTCGCATAGGCGATGATGCGCCCGGCGTCAGTTTTATATTGGTTGTCGCCATAATGCCTGTAGAGTAATAGCGCTCCTCCAAGCATCGTTCCCTGATTGTAGGTCGAAGCCCATGTATTTCGGTCAACTACAGTCCCATCTGCCGGGTTGAAAACGACGCTGTCGTACACTTTTCCGGTATATGGTTCGAAGAGATATTGCCGTTGGTTGGTATAGAGTTCTCTGGCTTTTTCGAAGTATGACTCGTCGCCTGTACCCAGTCCGATATAGCAAGCTGCTACTTCTGCGGGTCCGTTTATGCATGAGTTGGCACCATTGCGGTCGCCTGTATGCTCTGCCCATCTCAGCAGTCCCACGTATCCCAGATAAGCACGGTTCCATATCAGGTCGAAATTGCGTTTTGCATCGTTCAGATAACTCTGTTTTCCTGTAATGAGGTATGCCCTTGCCGCGGCAATAATCATCCACATCACATCGTCGTTGAAATCATAGCCATACCAGTCGTATCCCGGTACGGTAGTGCCTCCGTCCCAATTGGCTCCCACATGATAGCGCATGTAATCATAGCAGGCCTCAAAAATGCTGATATAGCGCTTGTCACCAGTCGCCTCATAGAAATCGAGAATAGCCTCGAGGGTTTCTGCTTCATTCCAACCGCCGTTGACGAAAGTACGGTAACCGTGGCCCTTATCTTGCAGATAGTTGGCAAGGAAGGCATCGAGCATACGCTGACGGGCATGCTCGTTGAAGTGCCATTGAGGATCTACTTCTTCAAAGTGCCATACGGTATTAAAGCCCAACGAAGGCTGTTTCCCGTCGAGTGTGCTGTTTACTCCCACTACGTCTGTTTGGACAAGGTTGTAGTCGTTGTTGGACTCATCTACCGCCACAAGGTCCCACACGGCAGGCTGAATGTCTTGCACCAACTTTTGCCCGTAAATATTGAGATATTTCTGTGTATAGACATTTTGTAAGGCTACACCTCCTTCTTCAAGACCTATGACAGTCCATTGCTGTGCAGGAACATTGGTTTCCGTCCATATAACGACGGGTGTGTTGTTGGCTTTCGACGCATTTTTTACGAAAAGTGAGGAGTGGTTGTTTCCATCAGGCAGGATTCGATAGGTTTTTCCTTTTTCTATCGCTGCCTCGACTCCTGCCGACATGGTTATCATTAACAAAGTGCTGATAACGATTCTCATTTTTGTTCTCATTCTGTCATCAAGTTTTTCCCCAACCTTTGGGCTTGTTTCTTTTTTTCTTTTGCAAATTTAATGATTTTGATACGTGTTATCTTAACAAAAAGGATTTGTATAAGCCGTAAAGGGAGAGTAAAACTAAATAGGTGTTGTGTATCAATAAATTACAGCCTGAAAAGCACACAGTTTGTATAATGGAAATATACGACTTCAACCTTATATCGTTACAAAAATAGACCCCCAAAAGCATTTCTGTTTGCCTTTGGGGGCGGCTGAACCAATCATTGAGAATGGTTGTTAATAC
>CACXDY010000099.1 GCA_902766505.1 uncultured Prevotellaceae bacterium | reverse complement strand
TTATGGCCGATGGCGAGGAAGAAGCCGTCGATGGGCAGGTCGTAGTATTCCTCATCCGGCTCACCCTTGCGGCGCACGAGATGAGCACCCTCGACACCATTGTCGCCATAGAGTCCCACGGTGTTGTGCTCGAAGAGGATTTCTATCTTCTCATTCTCCTTGACACGGCGCTGCATCACGTCGGAGGCGCGGAGGAAGGGTTTCCTGACAATCATATACACCTTTTTGGCCAGTCCGGCGAGATACAAGGCTTCCTCGCAGGCGGTGTCGCCACCACCCACAACAGCCACTGTCCGCTTGCGGTAGAAAAATCCATCGCAGGTGGCACAGGCAGAGACTCCCTGTCCGTTGTATTTCTTCTCATCGTCGAGACCCAGGTACTTGGCCGATGCGCCTGTGGCGATGATGACGGTGTCGGCTTCGATTTCCACACCGCTGTCGGTAGTCAGCACATAAGGCCGGGCGCTCAGGTCGGCCTTGACGATTTCGCCGTCGCGCAGGTCGGTGCCCAGTCGTTCGGCCTGGCGGCGCAGGTCGAGCATCATCTGCGGTCCGTCGACCCCGTCAGGATAGCCGGGGAAATTCTCGACCACGGTGGTTTGGGTGAGTTGTCCACCTGTGAGCAGTCCGCAGTATTCCACTGGTTTGAGATTGGCTCGGGCAGCATAAATGGCAGCGGTATACCCTGCGGGACCGCTGCCTATGATTAAGCATTGAATATGTTCTCTTTCCTGCATGATGACTTACAAAAGTTCTATGATTTTCTGCTCTATCACTTCGATTTTCTCAGTAGGCTCATAGCGGGCAACCACCATTCCGCGCTTGTCGATGAGGAATTTGGTGAAGTTCCACTTGATGTCGGGTTTCGACTGATAGTCGGGGTCGGCCTCTGCGAGCATCTTGTCGAGAATGCCTGCAATCGGGTGTTCCATGTTCCAACCGGCAAAACCCTTCTGCTCCTTGAGGAATTTGAACAATGGGTCGGCATCGTCGCCATTCACTTTCACTTTCTTGAAACGTGGAAACTCCGTGCCATAGTTAAGTTTACAGAATTGATGTATCGACTCATCCGTGCCAGGAGCCTGTTGGCCAAACTGGTTGCAGGGGAAATCGAGTATAGTGAAACCCTCGGAGTGATGCTTCTCATACAGTTTCTCAAGTTCCTCATATTGAGAGGTGAAACCACATTTTGTCGCGGTGTTGACAATCAGGATGACTTCGTTGGCATACTCTTTAAGGGAAACGGTACCTCCCTTTCTGTCTTTGACAGAGAAATCGTAAATTGTTCTCATTGCTTTGTTTTAATTGATATAGGTGTGACGCAAAGATAAGAAAAAAGCCACGCTTGCCAAAATATTTATGCATTGTTTTTCGCTTTTTTGTTATTTTAATTTCATTGGTCACGGCAAATGCAAAATATTTATTAATTTTGCAACATAATTTTTGCATATTATGGACATCAATGAGTTTGTAAAGAAGTTTGCCGAACAGTTTGAGGATACCGATGAGGAATTGTTCACCCCCGACCTTGCCTTTCAGGAGTTGGAAGAGTGGAGTTCGCTTTCAGCCTTGAGCATCATGGCCATGGTGAGAACATCCTACGGTAAGAAAATCACGGCACACGATATCCGCACCTGTCCTACGGTGAGAGATCTTTATCAGTTGGTAGAGTCAAAATGACAGACACTTTTTCTTTGTCGGGCAAGCATGTGCTGGTGACGGGTGCCTCGTCGGGCATCGGGAAGGCCACGGCCATCCTTTGTGCCCAACAGGGTGCGCGGTTGACCGTCAACGGCCGCAATGAGGAGCGGCTGGCAGAGACCCTGTCGCTTTTGGAGGGCGAAGGTCATCAGTCGGTGGCCTGTGACCTCAGCGATGCAGAGCGTCTGGAGGAATGTGTGGCCGGGCTGGACAAGTTGGACGGCGTGGTGCATTGCGCCGGCACGCTGGTCACCTGTCTCACGAAGAATGTCGACGAGGAGGTGCTTCAGCATCTGTTCTCGCAGAATGTCTATTCAGTCATGAAACTCAATGCCCTGCTCATGACCCGCAAGAAACTCAACCGCGGTGCTTCCATCGTGCTTGTCTCGTCGGTTTCGGCCAATGACTGCGCGGAGGTGGGCAATGCCGTCTACGGAGCCACCAAGGCCGCCCTTGCCTCGTATGCGAGGGTGCTGGCGTTGGAGTTGTCGGCCCGCAAGATACGTGTGAACACGGTGTCGCCCGGTATGGTGAGGACCCCTCTGCTCAGCCGTTTTGACGTCACGGAGGAGGAGTTGGCGGAGAACGAGAAAAAATATCCTCTGGGTTTCGGTGACCCCGAGGATGTGGCCCATGCCATTGCCTTCCTTTTGGGAGACGGCGCCAGATGGATGACCGGTTCGGACATCAAACTCGACGGTGGACTGTCGTTAAGATAACAGCAAGTTTACTGACTGAGCGTCAGGCAGTCAGACAAATCATATACTCAATGACCACTTACATCAAAGCGTTGGAATACTATTTGCCGGAGGGCATAGTGACCAACCAAGACTTAGCGCGACAATTTCCCGAGTGGGATGCCGACAAGGTAGCCCGCAAGACAGGCATCGAGGAGCGTCATGTAGCCGGAAACGGTGAGACGGCTTCGGATTTGGCCTTTTGTGCCGCTCAGAAATTGTTTGACCGTCATCCGGACTACCGGGAGAAGGTGGACTTCCTGCTGTTGTGCACGCAGAGTCCCGACTACAAGTTGCCCACATCGGCCTGTGTGTTGCAGCACCGTTTGGGTTTGCCCACCACGGTGGGAGCCCTGGACTTCAATTTAGGTTGTTCCGGTTTTGTCTACGGACTTGCCCTGGCCAAAGGGTTGATAGCATCGGGAACGGCCAGTCATGTGCTGCTGTTGACGGCAGAGACCTATTCAAAATATTTCCATCCTGCCGACAAGGGCAACATGTCGATTTTCGGTGACGGAGCGGCAGCCACCCTCATTGCCGGCGACGGTTTTGC
>CACXDY010000098.1 GCA_902766505.1 uncultured Prevotellaceae bacterium | reverse complement strand
TTTCGCTAATCAGTTCCGCTTTTTATACGAAAGAACAAGAACAGTATGACATACAAGGTCAGTACTGGTTGACACAGACTGAGACCAGCGAGAATCTTGGTGTGGGTACCTATATGGAACATGCCCGCAACTACCTGACGGCCAAGGTTCAGACCATGAAGTTGGCCCTTCGTCACAAGACGACCCACCATGAATACCAGGCAGGCATCACCTACAAATTAGAGCAAATCGAGGAAAACAGCCGTGAATACGAGATGCGTGACTCAGCGGGCTATACCATGCCGCACACGGGTCGCGACCTATATATGATTTACTCGCTTAACGCCCGCAATGAGTTGAAGGCCAACCGTTTGGAAGTCTATGTCCAAGACACCTACAAATGGAGCAGTGCGAGCGAGGAAACCTTCTACACCCTGAATTATGGTGCCCGATTCTCGCATTGGAATTTCAATCACGAGAGTCTGGTCAGTCCCCGTGCCTCTCTGAGCATCGTGCCCGCATTCAATAACGACGTCACCATCCGTCTTGCCACCGGTCTGTATTACCAAGCCCCATTTTACAAGGAGTTGCGTGATACGAGTACTATAGATGGCATCACCTACGCAACGCTTAACGAGAAAATCAAGAGCCAGCGCTCTATCCATTTCATCGGAGCCATGGACTATCGTTTCAAGATGCAGGACCGCAACTACCGTTTCAGTTCAGAAATCTACTACAAAGCGTTATCCAATCTGGTTCCCTACAGTGTCAGCAATGTGAAGGTGGTGTATTATGGTCAAAATGAAGCCAGCGGCCATGCCTTAGGTCTTGACTTAAAGCTGTATGGCGAGTTTGTACCGGGTACCGACTCATGGATAAGTGTTTCGGTCATGAACACACGCATGACCCTTCATGGCAAGCGGATACCCCTTCCCACCGACCAGCGTTATGCTTTCAACCTGTTTTTCACCGACTATTTCCCCCATACCGACCGTTGGAAGATGTCGTTGAAGTTGGCCTATGCAGACGGTTTGCCCTTCTCGGCCCCCCACCGTGGTGTTGAAAACTTTGACTTCCGTGCGCCGGCTTACCGTCGTGCCGACATTGGCATGAGTTTCCGTATGGTGAACAACGAGAAAAAGCAGCACAAGGCAATCCGCAACGTTTGGTTGGGTTTGGACTGTCTCAATCTGTTTGGCATCAACAACGTGAATTCCTACTATTGGATTACCGATGTTACCAACCAGCAATACGCCGTTCCAAATTACCTGACAGGGCGGCAAATCAATGCGCGTGTGCAAGTGGAGTTCTAACCCTTTGAAAAGGCGAATGAGAAAAATCATCTGAAAATCATATTTTTCGGAATAATATACACTACATATGGATTTTTTTCATTACTTTTGCAGAGCTAAAATTGACAGCACACACTTTAAACTTTAACAATATGAAAATCTCACACATTGAACACTTGGGAATCGCAGTGCCCAGCATTGCCGACGCCCTTCCATACTTCGAGGAAGTACTTGGACTGAAATGCTACGCAGTAGAAGAAGTTGCCGACCAGAAAGTGAAGACAGCCTTTCTGAAGTGCGGCGAGGTGAAGCTTGAGCTTTTGGAGCCAACATCACCCGAGAGTACGATTCAGAAATGGTTGGACAAAGGCGGCCGTGGCGTCCATCATGTAGCCTTCTGCATCGAGGATGGTGTAGCCAATGCTTTGGCAGAGTGTGACGAGAAGGGTGTTCGTCTTATTGACAAAGCCCCCCGCAAGGGAGCAGAGAATCTGAACATCGCGTTCCTTCATCCGAAATCTACGTGCGGTGTGCTCACCGAGCTCTGTGAGCATTAATTAACAGCACGACAGCAATCAATAATTCCAAAACAATGAGCAAACAATTAGAAAAGATCAAGGCCCTTGTGGCAAAGCGCGAGCAAGCTCGCCTTGGTGGTGGCGAGAAGGCCATCGAGAAACAACACGCCCGTGGCAAGTACACTGCCCGTGAGCGCATTGACATGCTGTTGGACGAAGGCAGTTTTGAGGAGTTTGACATGTTCAAGCTTCACCGCTGCACCAACTTTGGCATGGAAAAGAAACAATACCTTGGTGATGGCGTGGTTGCTGGTTCCGGCACCATCGATGGCCGTCTGGTCTATATATTCGCCCAGGATTTCACCGTCAACGGCGGTTCTCTCTCCGAGACGATGGCAGAGAAGATTTGCAAGGTGATGGACATGGGTATGAAAATGGGAGCTCCAGTCATTGGTATCAATGACTCGGGTGGAGCCCGTATCCAGGAAGGCATCAATGCCCTTGCCGGTTATGCCGAGATTTTTGAGCGCAATATCCTTGCTTCGGGTGTGATTCCCCAGCTTTCAGGTATCTTTGGTCCCTGCGCAGGTGGTGCCGTTTACTCCCCTGCCCTCACCGACTTCACGCTGATGCTGGAAGGCACTTCGTACCTGTTCCTGACGGGTCCGAAAGTGGTGAAGACTGTAACAGGAGAAGACGTAGACCAGGAGCATCTTGGTGGCGCTTCCGTCCATTCCACCAAGAGTGGTGTGACCCATTTCACTGCCAAGACAGAGGAAGAGGCCTTGGAGATGATTAAGACCCTTCTGAGCTACATCCCCTCCAACAACATGGAGGAGACCCCACGCAAGGAGTGTGATGACCCCATCGACAGGAAAGAAGACAGTCTGAATGAGATTCTTCCCGATGACCCCAATATGGCATACGACATGTACAAGGTTATCTCGGCCATCACCGACAATGGCGAGTTCTTTGAAGTCCAGCCTAAGTTTGCCAGGAACATCATCGTAGGTTTCGCCCGCTTCAACGGTCAGAGTGTAGGTATTGTGGCCAACCAGCCCTCCTGCTATGCCGGTGTGTTGGACGTGAATGCAAGCCGCAAAGGTGCCCGTTTCGTCCGTTTCTGCGATGCCTTCAATATTCCTATTGTCAGTCTTGTTGACGTGCCGGGCTTCCTTCCTGGAACCGGTCAGGAGTACAATGCTGTGATTCTCCATGGTGCTCAATTGCTCTATGCTTACGGTGAGGCTACAGTACCCAAGGTAACGATTACCCTCCGCAAGAGTTATGGCGGCAGCCATATCGTGATGGGCTGCAAGCAGCTCCGTACCGACTTGAACTACGCATGGCCCAATGCCGAAATTGCCGTGATGGGTGCCTCAGGAGCTGTCGCTGTACTTTGTGCCAAGGAAGCCAAGGCTAAGAAAGAAGCCGGCGAGGATGTGAAAGCATTCCTTGCAGAGAAGGAAGAGGAATACTCCGATTTGTTTGCCAATCCCTATCAGGCAGCCAAATATGGCTACATTGATGATGTGATTGAACCGCGCAACACGCGTTTCCGCATTTGTCGCGCCCTTGCTCAGTTGGCAACGAAGCGTGATAATCTTCCAGCCAAGAAACACGGCAACATTCCTATGTAACGCAACCTTTGCAGCCGCATGCCTTAGGTATGCGGCTGCATTCAACCATCAAAAGAAACAACATGGCAACATCAAACAAAGAAGTGTATGCGGCCATTGCGATGGCACTACATGAATTCGAGGGAAACAACGTTCACGACAAGGAGTCGGGCATCATCACTATTCGTCCGCACCATACGGAATGGAACGCCCATCTTCCCATGACCACGTTGCATCCATAGCGCATCAATTTGGAAACAAAAGAGAACAACATGAAGACATACAAGTATACAATTAATGGAACGAAATACGAGGTAGTCATTGGTGACATTGCCGACAACATTGCCAATGTGACGGTCAATGGCGAGGACTACAAGGTAGAAATGGAGCCCGAGGCAGAGCCCGAGAAGAAGAAGGTGGTGGTGAAGACCGGTGCCGCTTCTGAGCCTGCAGCCAAGGAAGCCGCACCTGTATCCAGTGCCTCTGTCAACACAGCCAATGCCATCAAGGCCCCACTTCCCGGTGTGATTACAGAAGTGATGGTCGCAGTCGGCGACGAGGTGAAAGCCGGCGATGTGCTTCTGGTGCTTGAGGCTATGAAGATGGCCAACAACATTGAGGCCGAGAAGGCAGGTAAAGTGACAGCAGTCCTTGTATCCCAAGGGTCCAGTGTCATGGAAGACACCCCACTTGTCGTGATAGAATAAAATCACCCAACTCAGAATTGACAGCCGCACTTAATGAAAGTGCGGCTATTTTTGTTTTGCCCATCGTTAATTGTTTTTCCAATCGTTAATAAAGAATAAAAGAGGTTTTTATAATGTCAAAAAATCAGGATAAATCCCAACAAAGGAAAAAAGAATTTTCGTATTTGGCTATTTTTTTGTAACTTTGCACAATTAAAGGGGAGAGTGAGTAATTCCCACCCTCAAAATCCAAACAGAACCATATATCCATAAGATGCCAAAAAAGATATTATTCATCAACCAGGAGACCACTCCATATGTGCCCGAGAGCGAAATGTCAATATTGGGCAAAATGCTTCCTCAGCTGATGCAGGAGCGTGGTTACGAAATCCGTACATTCATGCCTAAATGGGGCACTATCAATGAGCGTCGTGGCCAGCTGCATGAGGTGATCCGTCTTTCGGGAATGAACCTGATTATCGATGATACAGACCATCCCCTGATTATCAAAGTGGCATCCATTCCTGTTTCCAGGATTCAAGTCTATTTCATCGACAATGATGATTATTTTCAGAAGCGTAAGATGGAAGAGAATGAGGATGGAGAGGAATACACAGACAATGGTGAGCGTGCCATATTCTTTGCCCGCGGTGTATTGGAAACCGTGAAGAAGCTTCGTTGGAGTCCCGATTTGATAGTCTGTCAAGGTTGGATGTCAGCCGTTGTTCCCCTTTATGTAAAGACAGCCTACCACGATGAGCCCTGGTTCAGCAACAGCAAGGTGGTCACCTCGTTGTTCACCAAACAGCTGAAGAATGACCTCGGCACCAAGTTCAAGCATTGTCTGGAGTACCGTGAAGCCAAAGACGACTTGTTGGTCAACTACAAGGACGACTTTGATTTCCTGGAGCTTGGTAAATTGGCCATTGACTACAGCGACGGCATTGTAGAGGCCGGCAATGAAGTGAACGCCACCCTTATGGAATATGCGAAGAGCAAAGGTCTTCCTTTGATGAGCTATCCCGGTGAGGAATCCTACGCTGAAGCGTATAACGATTTTTACAACAGCATTTTAGCAACAGAATAATCGTCAAAATGAAAATCAGGCACTTGGCAACCATTATGGCCTCGGTGTTGATAGGTCTCAGTTCATGTGATGATACCACAGAATCCATCGGATTGTCACTGACCGACAAAGTCGACCATCTTAGTATTTCTTCCAGTGTATTTGAAGCCACTACCCGTTCGGTAGCCGTCAATTCTGTGATATCTCGCAGTTCCAAAGGTTATCTGGGCCGCATCAAAGACCCTGAGACAGGTGCGCTTATCACCGGTGACTTCATGACCCAGTTCCATTGTATGGAAGGTTATCATCTGACCAGCCTTGACAGTATAGTGAGCAAGGATGACGCAGGCCGCATCATTGCCGACTCCTGCGAGTTGCGCCTTTTCTATACGAGTTATTACGGAGATTCCCTTGCTTCGATGAAACTAACTCTATACGAGTTGGACCACCCGATGCTGGAGAATCAAACCTATTACAGTGATTTCAGTCCCCTGGAGCAAGGATATGTGCGCGAGGACGGTCTCCAGAAGAGCAAGGCCTATACCCTGGTGAACACCGCAGAGTATAAGAACAAGCAGAAAGAAGATGATTATGTGAACAACATCTGCATCCGTCTCAACGAGCCCTACACGAGCAAGAGCGGTGAGACCTACAACAATTATGGCACATATGTTCTGCGCACGTTCTACGACCATCCAGAATATTTCGCCAACTCGTTCACATTTACGAAGAATGTCATCCCCGGCTTCTTCCTCAAGATGACAGGAGGTTTGGGTTCTATGGCCTATATTACTGCCCCACAGCTCAACATCTACTATCGTATGTATGTCAAGAGCGACAGTATTTCCGACCGTCTTACCCTATTCTCCGGCACAGAAGAGGTACTGCAGACCACGACTGTGAACAATGACGCTGCAACAATAGACCAATTGGTCAATGACAACAGTTGCACCTACATCAAAAGTCCGTCGGGCATTTTCACTGAGGTGACCATCCCTATCGATGATATCATCAAGGGGCATGAGAAAGACACCATCAATACGGCGAAGATTGTCTTCAACCGCATCAACAATGAGCAGGCGAGCGTTTATACCCTACCCACCCCCTCCACGCTGCTGATGGTGGAGACCGACAGTGTAGCCTCGTTCTTCGAGAAGGGCAAATTGGCCAACAACAAGCAGACTTACCTGTCGACCTATTCGGCAGCCAGCAATAATTACTCTTTCAACAATATCGGTTCGTTGATACTTGCCATGCATCATGCCCGTGAAGCAGGTAAGCGTACCGACCCAGAATGGGAATCTCATCATCCGAATTGGAACAAGGTGATGCTGGTGCCTGTTACGACCAACTACACTACCTACAATTATTCCACTCTGCTGACAGAAGTGGCCAACAACATGGCACTGACCAGCACGCGTTTAGTAGGCGGCAGCACTCCCGTTCAAATCAATGTGATATACAGCAAGTTTGAGTAATCGGAATGGCAGACAATTATTTGGAAAAACGCCGTGAGGCCTACGAGGAGCGCAAGGCCGAATGGTTGAACAAGCGCAAGCATCTCCCCAAAGGCAGTCGTTTGCCTCAACGTCCAGAAGATGAATCCCTATAATAAAAGTTCGGCGTGATGTAATCCCTACATCACGCCGATAAACTATAAAATCAACTCTCTCAAATTTCCGAATACCATATTGGTTTTCCCCTTGAAGGGGTGCCGGTTTAAGAACCGGCAGTCATCCAAAACCAATCTCTTTTACTAAAACCTTTATTTGAAGATTCTACTGGTCGTATCAAACATTGCAAATTTATACAGAAAAATGAGATATTTCTAACAAATCGTCATTTTTTTAGTGTAAAAATGCCAATTTATTGACATACATCAAGTGAAAAGTTCCATCAACCTATCTACAGGTAAAATTAAAAGCAAAAAAAATGCCCAATAATTTTGCATTACGACAGTCATGTATTACCTTTGCTTACCCTCTGAAAAGACACCTGAATAGAAACATTTAAAACCTATAATATGGAAGCTATTACCAATTTTGAGCTATTAATCACTCACCTGTCACAAATAGGTGCCAGAAAAAAAGTAGCTGTGGTCTGTGCTACCGACCACTCCACCCAACAGTCTGTACTCGATGCCATCCGTGCCGGTTT
>CACXDY010000097.1 GCA_902766505.1 uncultured Prevotellaceae bacterium | reverse complement strand
TGATGCAGCAAGAGAGAATGAACGGCAAGACGTCCAACAAAATGTCGCCAAGACCATCGCCATGGGAAACAGGCGAATGCTTTGGCGAAAGGTGGCCATTTTCATCGGCATCTTCCTCATTTCGGGACTTGCTGTCGCAGCATTCCTACCAATGGGCAAAACAAAGCCAAAGGAAGAGAAGCAGGCAGTGGTCGAAGTAAAGGAAATGCCATCACAAACCGCTGACAGTGATGTCCGGCAAAAGGACTTGAATGTCACCCAAACCAGCCAGCCATCCATCGTGGTCTTTCAGGATGAGACATTAGAAAACATCATGCAGGCTGTGGGTGAAGCATACAAGGTGACTCCGGTCTTTAAGAATGAGCAAAAGCGTCATTTGCGACTGCACCTGAAATGGAACCGTGACGCAGGTCTTGACATATTCCTACAGCGCATTTCGCAGTTTAAGCAATTTGAGGTGACAGCCACCCCCACCACCCTCATCATCGAATAAGAAAAAAAGAAAATGAAACAACTCATCATACTCTTTCTCATAGCCATCCTGCCATTTACCGTCGTGCAGGGACAGACCGTAAGCCACAATTTCGAAGATGTCTCTCTTTCGGAAGCTCTCCTCGCATTGGACAACGACTGCGACACCATCACCGTCAATTTCGTCTACGACGACCTGGAAGATTTCCGGGTCACCACAAATGTGCGGGAGTCCACTATTCAGCAAGCCGTCCAGCAGGTGTGTGGCTACTATCCCATGCGAATCACCATACTCAATACCGACATCTTTGTGGAATGCACGCAGCGCGACTCGGTGCGCTTTATCGGCCAGGTGCTGGATGCGAAGCACATCCCCGTTCGTTTTGCCAATGTGACATTGCTGTCTGTCAATAAAAAGGACACCCTTAATCAAGGAGTAACCAATGATGATGGTTATTTCGTCATACCATGCTCCACGTCGCAGGCTGTTGTCCGCGTCACTCATGTGAGTTACATTGATTTTGAGAAAACTTGCCAGAATGGCGATGTCGGTGTGGTCTCGCTCACCTTGGCCAACCACAAACTGAAACCAGCGGAAGCCATCGGCAATCTTGCCGACACAAAGGTAACCAAACGCAGTTATCACTCCTTATGGAGACAGGCATATAAGTATGCCACCAAACAATTGCCACGTTCACAAATGGGTGTGATGGACCAGATTATGCTGAAAGCCAGGCACGAGTCCAACTATGGGCAACTGCTCGCAGCTGAAATGATGAAGGCATCTTTGGCCGGGGAAATCTCTCCCGATTCCATACCAGTAGAAATCAACCACTTAATCGAACAAGAACAGTCGGTCAGCACATGGAACCCTACGCTGGCGGCTGTTTATCAGACGGTGCTGGCCAATGTGATGAAAATTGGCGACTATGACATCGAGGCTGCGGAAAAATACCGAAAGAAAGCGGTGGAGAATGCAAAAATGTTGGCGGCCAACAAGGCGGCGACTCTCCAACCGTTTGTCGTTATAGGTAAGGACAGTGAAATTTTCGACAACGACCTTCTCTCTGTCATCGGCATCCAAACGGATAATTATCAGTTCCTGCGCGACTTTTATGCCAATGCCGGAAACCGGCGGGCGGAAATGTATGCCTCATTCCTTATGGTGGTACATGACTGCTGTGACGACAAAGGCGAAGTGAAGCCTGGAAACAGGACAACACTGATTGCCAGACTTGATTCGCTCGTTTCCCTCTATGGCGACATGCCCGAATGTTGCGAGGTGGCTATCGCAAGATACGAACAGATGTGCGTAGGAAAACGTTTCTCTACAGAAGAGAGAATGTCGTATCTCGACGAGGCGATTAGCCAATGGCCGGAATGGAAAAACACCAATACGCTGAGAAACTACAGGAAAAAGCTTACGCTGCCAGAGTTGAAAGTGGACATGGGAGAAAGCAGACTGCTGCCCGATTCTTCCAGGACAGTCAGGTTGTACGATATCCGGAACGTGAAATCAGTTCATCTGCGCATCATGTCTCTCAACGCCACTCAGGCCGAAACAGCCAAGATGCCTGACGGCTATCTCAACACTTACGCCTATGGCCAGATGCACAAATATGTAGACAATGCGAGCGTGGCCGAATATCGGAAACGACTCAATATGCCCAACGACTGGCAGTTGTTTTCCGACACACTGACAATACAAGGCCTTTCGCCGGGGAATTATATCGCTGAACTCACTGCCGACGAATGTGCCATCGACACCATGAGGTTCCGTTTCACGGTCAGCGATGTTTATCTTTTGGCTGAACCTCTTCCGAAATCCCGCACCAGACTGGTGGCTGTCAGAGGGACGACAGGACACCCCATCGCCGGAGCCGAGATATCTGTTTTCAGCCTAAACAAGCCCGACAACGCGAAGGTTTTCGTGGCGGACTCCAATGGGGAGGTTGTCTTCTCAAGGAAGTTCCAATGGGGCGACAGGGTATATGCCTCCACCGATGGCGACCACGCCTCATCACCCATACGAATGATGGATATCGGGCATTTTGGCGAAGGTAAACTGAATACACAGAAGATGATTCACATCTACACCGACCGTGCCATTTACAGGCCAGGCCAAGAGGTGAATGTGGCCATGCTTACCTTCCAAAACAGCAAAAACACACATATTAAACCTTTGGCTGGGAGGCAACTCAATGTGACTGTCTATGACGCCAATCACACAGCTGTGATGGACACCACCCTTTGGGCAGATGACTATGGCACAGCCTTCTTTACCTTCAATATACCTGAGGGCAGGCTAAATGGTTTTTTCAGTATCGATGCCCGGTCAGGGAAAAAGACTCATGGCATTCTTTACTTTGATGTGGAGGATTACAAACGGCCGACATTCAAAGTGGAGTTTTTGCCCCAATCATCACAAGCCAATGACAGGATGATAGAAGACGAAGATTCATTGATGCTCAAAGGTAGTGCCACTGCTTTCTCGGGTGCACCGATGGCGGGCGCACAAGTGCGATATAGCGTGAAAAGAGGGTTGAACAGATTTCAATTGACTACAATCCATACCGATACGGTGCTGACCGACCATCAGGGGGCATTCGTGGTGAAAATACCCACGGAAACACCGGAGACGGATGAGGAGAATCCGAAGTGGGTATTCCAGATAAAAGCCGCCGTCACCAACCTCGGTGGGGAGACACACGAAGTGGACAAAACGCTTACGATGGGCACAAAGGACTTTGATTTGGCTGTGGACTGGCCAAAGGAAAAGATGGACGTTGCTTCTCAGAAAACCGTGGATGTGCTACTCACCGACAAATGGGGAGAACCCATCGACACGATGGCGGTATGCTATATCGACCAACCGGGCAACCCGTTCACCGTCAAGACCAATTCACCGGCGACGTTGCCCCAAAGTGACAGGCTGAAACTCGCAGGGGAACATACGTTATATGCAGTGTTTGCCAATGATACGGTGAAAGCACCATTCTTTATCGTAGATTATACGGCAACGAAGCCGGCGACCTTCACAAGGGAGTGCTTCGCCCAAAGCGACACCCGATTCCCTGACAACGGAGGTCAGGTGAACATTCAGTTAGGCACCTCTCTCAAAGATGTGTTTGTGGTCTATGATTTGTTTGCTGACGACAAAAGACTCGAGGGAGGCTCTTTTAGGCTCAACGATGAGATGTACAACCGCTCTTTCTCCTACCGGTCAGAATATGGCGCAGGCATTTGCATGACTTTCGCCTTTGTAAAGGATGGAGTGGTCTATCGGGAGAAAGCGGTCATCTCAGCACCAAAAAAGGAGCATCAACTCAAAATGAGTTGGGAGACGTTCCGCGACCGTCTCAGTCCCGGGCAACAGGAGGAATGGACGATGAAAATCCGAAAGACCGACGGCACACCGGCCAAGGCGCAGTTGTTGGCCGTCCTCTACGATGCCTCGCTCGA
>CACXDY010000096.1 GCA_902766505.1 uncultured Prevotellaceae bacterium | reverse complement strand
CTCACCAATCTGCGGATATTTGTTTTGTATCTGAACGATATGTAGCTTCTTCTCAAACTCCGACTCAATCCATTGGCCGTCCATCATATTCCATGCCTGCAATGCCTCCGTTTCGGTCATTCCCTGACTGCGGATTTTTTCTCCAAGTCTCTCGAACAACTGGTTGAAACCGCCACCGATACCGTGCTCCTTCGCTGCCACCTTCTTGGCTACCTCCTTTCTGACGCGCTCATCGATAGCTGCCATCCATTCGCGCTGCAATGTTTCCCAATTCTCAGGTTTCTTCCAACCGTCGTGACAGAATTGCCTATTGATGAAATCGGTGTCGAAACCATCGTCATGGTGCTTTTCGTCGATGGATGCAAGCAGGCTTTGCCAGTTGTCTTTTTTCTTCTGCATCGACCATTCTGTCACTTTTCCCGCCTCCTTGCGTTGGGTGAAGAAACGCTGGTTGGCAAATACCTCCGCATGAAGACATTCGGCGACGAATCTGCCCACTGTTTCGTAGAATATCTGGCCTGCCAATTTACTCGAAAATACAGCTGACTGCACGACTGGGTCATTCATCAACTTGCTCAGATATCCGAGGATAGGGTCGTCATACATTTTCCATGCAAATTCCACGGCCACGTCTTTCTCAATCTCCAACACATCACCAATCTCTACAAATCTGCGGATATAGTAGAGATAGTCATTCAGAGACAACCGCCTTCGGTGGATTTTCTCGTAAATGGCATTGATGCTGTCGGTTTCACTATAGGTCAACATGGTCGTAGATAAGCTTATTCCTCTTCCAGTTTCAGCACCTCATAACGCAATTTGGCCCGTTCCTGATATCGTATTTGGGCAAATGCCTCAATCGTTTTCTTGTCTGCCGGAGAGACAAACATATTGTCTTTCACTTCCTCCACACGTTTTCTGATATGGTCGCCCAAAAATTCTATTTCAAGAAAGTAATTGCGCCCGGTGACAACTCCCTTTGGCTTGGGTAACTGTTGCTTCTCATCTTTCGCCAATTTCTCAATTTTGAAATACACTCCGTCAATAAAGATACCATCGGCGTCTCGTGTGAGTGTGACAGTCCTCGCTCCCCGTGGCTTGTCGGCCCCGTCAAAACAGTGGATAATCGTGCGCTTGGAGTCTTTTGGGTCCTTGAAGATAACGCCCGTCTGATTGCTATTCTCCTTCGTCTTCCCACGCATACGCTGGTAGTCACTCAGGAAAATGTAGGTATTGCCTGTGTCATGGTCGAGTAGATGGTAATAGAAAGAATCGAAGATTTTCTTGTCGTAGTCATTTTCTTGGAGCTGATTGCGGGCCTTCATGGTGGCTCGGTGCTGACGGTAGACACGGATGTCCGACTCCAAATCCGCTTTCAGTTGGGCGCACCTCGATGTAAACTCGCTGAGCAATGAGCCAATGACAATGTCTCTGATGCCCTCCGCCTCTTCGGGTTCTTGCCACAGGCAGTGATAGACGGGTAACAGGTCGGCAAATCCAACTTCCGTTCTGTCATGCATGAAGGCCGATGTTTTCAACAACCGCAAGATATTCTTCCACCTTCTGTCACTGACATAGACATTGTGCCGCTCATCGCTATTGCTGACCACAACATTGCCTAAAGCCCTGCGGATGGTATTGATGCTGTTCAGCACCAATGCTGGAACGCCGACTTCGCGGATGCTGTCCGACCATATTTGGTATTCCTCGTCGGTAATCTGCAACGACTCCGGCACCTCGATTTCCTTCTCTGAGTTATCGTCCAGTAACATGGCGTTGAATTTGTTTTCGGTCTGGATGTTTGTGCATTCCATGCGGATGATGAAACGGTCCCAAAGGGCTTCCAATCCCTCTCCTTGCGTCGGCAGTTCGTTGCTCGCTGAAACCAACAATTTCAATGGGATTTGAATCTCGGTGTCGCCATTGCGGAACCGTTTCTCGTTAATCACTGTCAGCAGTGTGTTTTGTATGGCTGGTCCAGCCTTCCATATCTCGTCAAGAAACACTACGTCAGCTGTCGGCAGGTAGCCGTTGATGGCGCGTTCATATTTGTCCTGGTCTTTCAACTTGCTGATGCTCACGGGACCAAAGATTTCATCGGGCGTGCTGAAGCGTGACATCAGATATTCGAAAGAGCGGCCATTCCTAAATGCCGATTTCAGCCTGCGGGCCACCATCGACTTGGCCACTCCCGGAGGGCCGAGCAGGATGATACTCTCACCTGCCAGTGCAGCCAAAAGCGACATGGCCAATTCAGTCTCTTTCTCGTAGATTCCCTTGTTGATTTCTTGAAGGAGGGCTTCTATTCTCTCTTTCATCAATTCAAAGTTTGTGAATACTATCTATCAAGTCTTCAATACCTTCTACCGCTGTCTTCTGTATATGCGTGAATCCCTCAGGTAGTTTTCCATTCATATCTCCGGGGTCAATGAGGAACTTTGGCACTTCTGGTTGGGCGAAGTTCACCAGAATAGCTGCGGGATAGACCACCAAGGAGGTTCCGATGACAACGAAGATGTCGGCGTTCTCAATTAATATGACAGCTTGCTCTATTTCTGGACCAAGTTGTTCTCCGAACCAGACGATATAAGGACGTAGCTGTGAACCATCGGCAGCCTTGTCGCCTATCTTTATCGGCACATCGAGGGGATACTCCTTGATACAGTCTGGATTGAACCTATTGACAGATGAAGTTACTTTTTTCAGCTCACCATGCAAATGGATGACACGGTTGCTGCCTGCTCTTTCATGCAAGTCGTCCACGTTTTGCGTGATGATGGTCACGTCGTGTTCTTTCTCCAACTCTGCCAACGCCCTGTGGGCATGGTTGGGCGCTACTTCCAAGAGATTCTTCCTGCGGGCATTGTAGAAGTCGAGCACAGCCTGTGGGTTTTCTTCGAAACCTGCCACACTTGCCAGTTTTCTGGCATCATATTTCTGCCACAATCCATTATTGTCACGAAAAGTGGGGATTCCACTCTCCTTGCTGATTCCTGCACCTGTGAGTACTGCGATTTTTAGTCTTTTGTTCATTGTCAATAGTTTTAAAGTTATCATCACTATGGAAATATAGCAAACATGGAACCATGTGTGCCTTCTCCGTCATAGTCGGCGGGGAGAGGGAACTGGCTTGACAACAAGGCCAATTCTTCGTCATCGAGATGCCGTTCCAGTTCCAATTCTATACATTGGCGGCCAAGGTTATAATTCAGATTCCAGATGCAGTCGTCGAGGCAGGCGTCTACCGCCGTCCTTACTTCATCTTGAAACCGCCATATAGCGTCAAAATCAATCATACGAATTATCTAAGTCGCTCAGGCTATGTCGAGACAATGCCTGATATTGTGTTAATTCCCATTTATCTGCAAAGGTAATCAATAGTTGACTCAAATTGTGACACAATACAGAAATATATCTTGCAATTTCTGCTGAATCAACGAAAATTTGTTACTTATTCAAGAACAATGAGGAATTTGTTGGCAGTCATTTCCCCAAAAATGTTACCTTTGTTCCCATGAAGTTGTAAAAACTGAAATTATGGAAAGGATGTCATTCAGCAAGACTGAGATTAGTGGGTTTCACAAATCGAGATTTATGAAACAGATATTTGCCCTATTCATATTGATTTTATCAAATGTCATATCCGTGAAAGGGCAATGTGACATGATGATTGATTATTCTGTCGAGAACATTCCATCAACTTCCCATGGGACATTGAGAATGCTTCTTCCTGACGGAAAGAGCACCATTGTGATTGATGACACGGTCAAACAGATGCGAAAAGAATGTCATTTGGAGCAACTTGGCGAATATCGGCTGACAGCCATATTTTCCAATGCCATATCGGGTAGGGATTCCATAGAGAAAACTTTCACACTGACAGGTGAAGAATACAAAGTAGAAACTATCGCTCATTTCCAACGTGAGAAAAAGAACTTGTCTGATTGGAAAAGCAAAGACTCTATCAACTCTGGTCGATTCACCATCACCAAATATTCTCATCCTTCTCCATTGGTTAAGATGAAATTCATACGCAGTTCCACTGGTGAGAAAAACGAGTTTCCTGGTCCGTGGTTCAT
>CACXDY010000095.1 GCA_902766505.1 uncultured Prevotellaceae bacterium | reverse complement strand
TACCGGTGACCGCCAAGTGAACATATACGTGTAAGTTTTCGCGTTTCTGCTTTCAGCAATTTCGTCAACGGTCAACAAAGTTTTGGGTCTGAACAGCCAGTCGATGCTCAGCAAATCCTGTGGAGAATGTTTGGGATAAGCCTCTCCAAAAGCCTTGATATATTCATCGGTATCCTCACCGAATGTTGGAAGAAGCGCAGTACGGGCTTCATCCATGGTCATTGGCTGTTGATAAGTCAGTCGCTGCAGTTCATTGAATGTTGTTCCGATGACGATTGGAATATCATTCGCGATGGAGGAAAAACCAGGTTGGAAAGGTTGTTGCAGCAATGTCACGCCATCCGGAGTAGGTCCGAATCCCCACATCATGGGAGTTCCCGGTTTTCTTGTACCGATACTGGCAGCCATGGCTCTTTGTCCGGCAGCATATAGTTCCTTATAAGGAACGTCCTTGATACGTTCGATATGTTGCTTGTCGATGCCCAATTCCTTTAAGACGGCCGCCCCCAGTTGCTCGGTCATCTCCTTCGTATTCACATTGAGAATGGTACCACTGAGAATAATCGCCTTATGAAAGAGACCTTTTGCCGGCGGCATGCACAAGAGCGTGCCCACCTTACCGCCACCTCCCGACTCTCCGAAGATGGTGACATTATCCGGGTCACCTCCGAACGACCTGATATTATTCCTTACCCATTTGAGGGCAGCCACAATATCAAGCATTCCCACATTGGCAGAGTTCTTGTATTCCTCACTGCAAGCAGAGAGGTCGAGGAATCCCAAGATATTCAACCGGTGATTGACGCTCACCACGACCACATCCTTCTTAGCCAATCCCATGCCGGGGTTCCAAGCCGATGTGCCAGAGTCGAATCCGCCACCATGCAACCAAACCATTACCGGCTTTTTTCCCTGCCGGTCTGTGGTCCACACATTCAATACGCAGCAGTTTTTCTCAGACATCTCGTCCTCGTTCATTTCCCTGCCTGTCGGCTGCATCGCCTGCGGCCCCCAATGGTCACAAACCATCAGTGTATCCCAAGGGTCAACAGGCATAGGCGGTTTGAAGCGTTCAATCTTGGCATAAGGAATGCCCAAGAAAGCGAGCGTGCCTTCTTGCTGAAAACCTTTCACCCATCCAGACTCCGTCTTTATGGTATAAGGATTGGGAACACTGCTATCAGCCATATCCGATTTCTCAGTTTTTGTGAGAAATTGGGCTTTAAAAGGGCTATTCACCAACAGCAAAGCCATCAGCACAAGAAGTAATTTCTTCATAAACGAACGATTAGGATATTAACATTCAGCTCAACAACCAGCCACCACCTCAATTTCCACCAAGGCGCCTTTCGGTAAGGTCTTCACTGCAACCGCAGACCTGGCGGGGTATGGCTCAGAGAAAAATTCTGCATACACAGCGTTCATGTCGGCAAAGTCGTTCATATCCGCCATGAAGACAGTCGTTTTCACTACATCAGCCATCGACAGTCCCACTTCTTCGAGAATGGCTTTCACGTTCAGCAACGACTGGCGGGTTTGTTCTTTGATGCCCCCCTCCACAAAAACGCCTGTTGTCGGGTCGATGGGAATCTGGCCAGAGGTATAGACGAGATTTCCTACTTGAATGGCTTGACTATAAGGTCCAATTGCAGAAGGAGCCTTTGTCGTACTTATTACTTTTTTCATATAGCAAACATTAGAAAAATTTGACGATTTCATCCAATTCCCGATGAGTTGGGCGTTTCGGCTCCTCTGCTCTGTAACCCAAAGAGATGACGGCCATGACGGTCTCGTTCTCCGGGATACTGAAGAGTTCCCTCAGCTTGTCTGCATCACGCATGCCCATGATGAGCGTGTCGAAGCCCATAGCCCTGGCTTTCAGGATGAGATAGCAGTTGCTTAAGCCATTATCATAAGCCCCCCATCCATCGCCAACCTCATTGCTCTGCTGGTCCTGGAAGAAGCCTGATTTTCCCCGTTCATAGGTAGAGACGATGAGCACGGGAGCATTGGCAATCCTTTCCTTGTTTCCCCCAACGAG
Source organism: uncultured Prevotellaceae bacterium (assembly GCA_902766505.1). GTDB lineage: Bacteria > Bacteroidota > Bacteroidia > Bacteroidales > Bacteroidaceae > Prevotella. Next base: position 1,383 of record CACXDY010000095.1, on the reverse strand, counting down.
GTCTTGCACGGCAGCCAATTTCTCAGGGCTGATGGCCACATAATACTTTGTAGGCTGCTGGTTTGCCCATGATGGCGCATCCTGAGCTGCAGCCAACAGTTCACGAACTTCAGCCTCAGTTATCTTCTTCGAAGCATCATAGCTGCGGACACTTCTGCGGGAGGTGAACACCTCGTCGAAAGACGGAGAGGACGAGGCGTTTTCATTGCTGTTAGAACAGCTTGTCAATGATAACAGTGCTATTGCAGCACCCAATATAACCATTTTTTTCATATCATATTATTATATGTAGTGATTATTTCTAAAAGGTTGGGGAAACATGCATTTCTGTGATAGTCCAAAATCCTAACAATCCCGTCCTATTTCTTCCAAGCATTCACCACCTCTCCTATATACATAGAGTGGATGCCGGCAGGGAACTGTCTGTACATGTTTTGGGGTATATCGCTTTTGAATCCGTTGGGGTCGAAAGGCGCAGCATACATGATTTTACATTCTATGACCATCGTTGCCTCAGTATAATACGGAGTCCCGTTGGCTGTATAAGCCGTGTGCAGCCCAAGAGCCTGGGCTTTGTCACCATCGCGTCCGCTCTTGGTGCCCATGTAGGTCAAGACCTTGCTGTGTTCCACGTCGAATGACATCACGGTGAAATACTCTGCCTTGTCCATGAATTCCTTGGTATAGCGTTTCTCGGCGACATAGACGGTCAAAGCAGATCTCTGCCATAGAGTGCCCACTGCACCCCATCCGATGGTCATGGCATTGCTTTCCTCCTTGTCTCCAGCTGCCAATAGCTGTGCGTCGCGAAACCACTGAAATCCGTTGTCTTCGAACTCTTTCTGAACATTGAACTTCTTGAAGCCCTGTTCTTCCTGAGCCATTGCAGGTGTAGCCATGAGCACGAGAGCGACCAGGAACGAAGTGATAAAATGTATTCTCTTCATTATTGTTATTTCGTTAGTAATTTGCTTGAGTCAAGTATCTTTTGAACGACAAAAATTGTGATACGAAGTTTTCGTTGGCAAATTTACAAAGAAATAATGTGAAAACTCGTTTCCAGCAAGACTATTATTGTATCAGATATGGATAAGATGAGAACATACCCTTTCGAGAGAATCCGCTGTCTACGGGCAAGATTTGTTAAAATTTTGTTAAATTCCTCATTTCTTTTGACTCGTCCCCAAGGTCACACCTTAATTTTGCTGCAGATTTCGAAATCGGCAGCGAGTCACTGTGACATCCGGGACAGGAAGCGAGCTCCTTCTCTTCTCGTTTGGACAAGACTTGCAGGCAAAAAAACATCGTGCGATTATGAGTTATCAAACAAAATTGAAAATCGGAGAGTTCTCACAATTGATGCAAGTCACCGTCAAGACTTTG
>CACXDY010000094.1 GCA_902766505.1 uncultured Prevotellaceae bacterium | reverse complement strand
GAAGGTTGGGTGGAGAAATGCGTGATGAGCAACCTGGCAGAGAATGATGCCGATGACCTCTACTTCCAAGAGCAGGCTGTGCTCGGCGCTATGTGGACAAGAAATCCAGACCTCTTCTGGCCGCGTTTCGAGCATTATATGTCACTGGTGGGCGACCGTCCGGTACCACGCATCTTCCAGGAAGCAGCTTGGCTTTTCGCTAATTTACAGGGACAGGAAGGCCTGGACGAATGGACGCTTGAGGACGGCGTGAAGGAAAGTTTCTCGTCATTCATGCAACTGATGGAGCAGGCAAGGAGGTCGCCAGGCAACCAGGCGAAAATGATGCTGAAAGAGCGGTTCGGCAACACCTACTATTTTGAATTTTTCTTCTTAAGAGATATTACCTATTATTGATATGAAAAAGCTTCTTTTACTCTCCGCAGCTGCATCGTTGTTAATCGCCTGCAGCACCAGTATACCTGAGAAGTTCCACGAGTCTGACGAGCTCCCCGATATCTACCCCGACTATATCAACGTCATGGTGCCTGTCAACATAGCACCACTGACTTTTGAGATTGACGGTAAGGCTGACGATATGGTGACCAGACTGTCTGCGGGAAACGAAGAACTGATTGTCGGTGGGAAAAAGGTTCAACCTGATGCCGACGAATGGAAACGTCTGGTCGACGCTGCCAAGGATGATGGTATCAAAGTGGAAGTTTATGTTGATAAAAGTAACAGGTGGACTCGTTTCAAACCTTTTAATATCTATGTGTCGCCTGATTCCATCGATCCTTATATCAGTTATCGACTCATATCACCGTCATATGTCACCTATGAAGAACTGACCATCAACCAGCGTAATTTGGAAAACTACGACGAGAGTGTCATTTACGACAATATGCTTTGTTCGGATGGACCTGACGGACAATGCATCAACTGCCACAACTACCAGCAGTACAATCCCGACAGAATGCAGTTCCATGCACGCCAAAACATGGGCGGAACCATCATCGCCTACGATGGAGACATCCAGAAAATTGGGATGGGCAACGACTCTATCCTTTCAGCGGGCGTTTATCCCACATGGCATCCTTGGCTCAAGTTAATCGTCTATTCCACCAATAAGACCGGCCAGATTTTCCACTCTGTCGACCCCAACAAAATCGAGGTGTTCGATACAGAAAGCGACCTGATTGCCTATGATGTGGAGAAAAATGAGGTGACCAACATCGAGAATGACCCTACAGAAATGGAATGCTTCCCATTCTGGGCTCCTGATGGTAAGACGCTCTATTATTGTAGTGCTCATTTTGAATATAAGGATACAGTCGACAACGGAGCAGAGTTTACTTCTCGTACCGAGGAGTTGAAATACAACCTTTATAAGAAGAGTTTCAACCCCGAAACCATGCAGTTTGGGCCTCGCGAACTGGTCTTCGCTGCTGATTCGCTCGACAAGAGTGCCACACTGCCTCGTATTTCACCCGACGGCCGATATTTGATGTTTACCCTTGCCAAATACGGTGTTTTCCACATCTGGCATCACGACGCTGACTTGTGGATGATTGACCTACAGACAGGGAAGGTGCGCAATATGGAAGAAATCAACTCTCCCGATACTGAGAGCTACCATTCTTGGTCAAGCAACGGCCGATGGATTGTGTTCAGCAGCCGCCGGTATGATGGCAATTACACCCGACCGTTCTTGGTTCATATCGACAGCAATGGACAGGGCAGCAAACCTTTCGAACTTCCATGCGCTGACCCCGACTGGCATCGTCAGTTCTTGAAAAGCTACAACGTGCCTGAGTTTATGCGCGGACCTGTGACCATCCGGCCACAACAATTTGCCGCCGCTATCAAGCAAGATGCCAAACCGGTAAAATATGTCGGACGGTTAAGTAAATAACAACACCGTCTTTTGTATAAGCCATCTCTTTAACTTATTTTGTTATGAATATACCCACTAAATTCAGGGAATATATATGGCTCTTGAACACCATCCGCAAGGCCAAACGCATCACGTTTGCTGAAATCAACGAGAAATGGCGCAGATGCGAGATGAGTGGGGGAGTGGAGATGTCACGGGCAACCTTCAACCGTAACAAGATTGCTATTGAAGATATGTTCGGCCTCATTATTGACTGCGACCGTAAGCACGGGTATAAGTACTTCATTTATAACGAAGAAATACTCAAAGAGGAAAGTGTGCAGAAATGGCTGCTGTCAACACTATCAGTCAGCAACATCATCAGCGAAAGCTTGTCCTTGCAGAAAAGAATCTTGTTGGAAACAGTACCTTTCGAGAAAAATTATCTACCGATGGTGATAGAAGCGATGAAAAGGAATGTCCGCATCGCTGTCAAATATATGAAATATGGTGATGAGGTGCCCAAAAACCTTAACTTCGAACCATATTGTCTGAAGCTTTTCCGACAACGATGGTATGTGCTGGGACATTTCCACCGTGATGTGAAGGATGGACCTGATGTTGACTTCTTTGGGATGTTCTCTTTCGACCGCATTCTGGATATGTCTTTGACGGATGTGAAATTTCAGATTGATCCGGATTTCGATGCCAAAACGTTTTTCAGTGAATGCTATGGCGTGTTGGTCAATGATGATACCAGTCCCGTGAGAATAGTCATTCGGGTGTATGGCTACGAGCAGTATTATGTGAAGGATTTGCCCATTCACCATAGCCAACAAGAGATGGCACAAGGAGATGATTACACTGACTTCGAACTATTTCTCAGGCCAACTCCTGACTTTATCCGGCATATCATCAGCTTGGGCAATCAGGTGCAGGTGCTGTCTCCGAAATGGCTCGCCGAGGAAATCAGTCAAGAACACTTTAACGCCTTTTGTCTATACGAAGAAACTGACGAATAAGTCGTGATTGAAATAAATGGTGAAAATAAGTGTAGTTTTCTCACTTTTTCTTTGTACCTTTGCCTGCAATTAGCCTAATTAAACAAATCAATGAAAAGAATTCTTACTTCTATTCTCATTCTGGCTGCCACGGCTGCTATTCAAGCAGCTACCATCAAAGTGACAGTGTCAGACAATCGTCTACAGACGGTTACTGGATTTGGTGCAGCTTGCTGCGACGGTGCCATGTGCCCGTTTGGCAACGACACAAATCCCGTGAAACTGCTCTACGGTCCTTCATCAAAAATAGGACTGAATATTATGCGCATGGAAATCTCACCTAACTTCATTGGCGATGTTGTCGTTCCTGAGTGGAACAATTGGGATTCTCCATACGACTGGAAAGGCTCACTGCCTTCAGCTAAAATCGTGAAACAACGTGGAGGTATCGTTTTCGGTACTCCTTGGTCTCCTCCTGGTGAGTACAAAACCAATGGCACTGCTCAGGGTGGTAACAGCGAGGACCAGGGATACCAGCATGGTGAACTGCGTGAGGATTGCTACGACAAGTTCTTCCCGTGGTTGAACACGTTCTTGGCATGGATGAAGAATAATGGTGTCGATGTCGATGCCGTTTCCGTTCAGAATGAGCCTGACTGGTGGGTCAACTATTCAGGTTGTCTCTACACACCTCAGCAACAACTCAAACTGGTTAAGAACTATGCTTATATGCTCGACAGGGAGACCTATCCCGGTGTGCGCTTAATCAGTGCCGAACCATTGGGATTCGATCCCAGCTATTCCAACGCATTGTTGAACGACCCTACGGCACGTGAGCAAATTGACATCGTTGCCGGACATATCTATGGCCACCCACCATTGGGAAATCTGAAAACAGTGGCCGACAAGGCATTAGGCTACAATAAGGAGGTGTGGATGACGGAACATTCTACAACGGACAACATTGATCATCTCCCCAACTGGCACGAACAGCTGATTTTCGCCGAAGAGGTCAATGAATGCCTGCTGGCCGGTTGCACGGGCTATATCTATTGGTATATGCGTGCACACTGGGCTTTTGTAGGCACGGGAGAAGCTAAGTACAACCCTGGCAACACGAAGAACACACTGTTGCCACGCGCCTTTGTGATGTCTCACTTCTCAAAGTATGTCACAGGTTCTACCCGCTTGAAGACCAACCGCGACAAGTCTTCTGGAGAAGGGGCCACACTTGAGAATTCGGCATATATAAAGGGCGACTCGCTCATCTTCGTGGCGATTGATACCATCGGCACTCCGTATGACTTGAAACTGCAACTTCCCTACAAGGTGAAGAGCGGCACTCATATCGTGTCGACGGGCAATGAGACCGAGAATCTCTGCCAGGAGAGAACCATCGTTATTGATGAACCAACGGATTTACTGACCGTCGACCTGCCTGCACGCAGTGTTAATACCTATATCTTCATCATAGACCGCGAAAGTGAAGGCATTGAAAACGTGAAGAAGGCCTCTAACGATGGCCCCAAGACCTATTACGACTTGGTGGGACGCAAATTGGATAATCCGCATGGTGTCTGCGTGGAGCGAAGTGTTGATGGCAGTTCCAGAATAGTCTTACTGCCTCGTTATTAATCCCCAAACAGGCATCAACGATAACCGCGACAACCAATGGTAATTTGAATATCATTTGCGAGTCATTATCAACTGATTATTATGAGAAAAGTTAAGATAAGCAAAATCCTTTTAGGTGTCATCTTTATCCTTTTAATAGTCGCCCCATTATGCTTTATTGACAGGCATGGTAAATTTGCGCTCTATTATCTACCAGCGGCCATCATTTTAGGAACCATCATTCTCTTGAAAATATTTCCCATCAACTATAAAAAGGGAGAATCTGATGGTTCGGTCCAAGGCCATCCACACATGGATTCAAAGGGGTGACAATCATTGACGTAATTGACAGAAAGTTAGACATGGGGTGCGCCAGTATATTTTGGCGCACCCCATGTCATGTTGGATATAGTCTGCTATTTTGATTTTTTGACTTTAGGTGGTTACTACCTTGATTGTAGCAGAAACAGGTGCGAAGAATGTCTTTAAGCCTACGGCATTACCCTTCTTCGCGTTAATATCAAAGTGCTTCCTAAATGTTTCAGCCATCATGTCGGCTGGCATTCGTAAATAACATGGCATGACTATCGGAAAATATCTCGCTCTTATTGTACATATTGAATGATTTTCTCAAAATGGTGGTCATCAATTGTCGCGAATGTTGGAAATTTCGACATATTGGTGACTTTTTTCTATAAAATTTGGCAAAATAATTCATTTTATGCTTATCTTTGTCCATGATTTCAGCAGACTAACAGCCGCCAAATCTAAAACCTTAATAGCGGAAATTGTTTCAAATCTGTTTATGTCCGAAGTCATGACGGGCATACTGGGATTACATGAAAGCATATAAGACAGATGGAAAGCACTATCAACGGCTACTTCAAACTCTCATGGAGGGAACGCATCGGGTACTGCTCGGGTGATTTGGCTCAGAACCTGAT
>CACXDY010000093.1 GCA_902766505.1 uncultured Prevotellaceae bacterium | reverse complement strand
TAGATTGTTTAATTGGACAACAAAGGTCGCCGTGAGGCTCCCTTTGGTTTTTGAAAAGGATTTTTAGTTAAACATAGGCTTGTACGCCACGGCTCGTTGATGAGTTGTGGCGTATTTTTTTAGTCTTTTTCTATCAGCACGGTAGCGTAGGCCGAAAATCCCTCTTCCCTACCTGTGAATCCCAGTTTCTCTGTGGTAGTTGCCTTGATGGAGATATCATCGATATCCGTACCCATCACCTCGGCCAGACACTGGCGCATGGCCGGAATATGCGGATTGAGTTTGGGCCGCTCTGCGCAAACCGTTGCATCAATGTTTCCCACCCGATATCCTTTGGTGGCAATCAACTCTACGGTTTTCTTGAGCAGAATCTTACTGTCGATTCCGTCGGTTTCCTTTGCTGTATCCGGGAAATGATATCCGATGTCACGCATGGCAGCGGCACCCAGGAGAGCATCGCAGATAGCATGGATAAGCACATCGGCATCGGAATGGCCAAGCAGACCCTTTGTGTGGTTGATTAGAATCCCTCCGAGCCACAAAGGTCTGTTCTCCACCAGTTGGTGCACATCATACCCGAATCCTACTCTGATTTTCATGGCTACCGGCGTTTGAAAAGGTCCTTGATGCCATCCATGTCAAACGACAGGGTGAATCTCAACGTCTGGTCCAACGGGTTACTCTTGGCAGTGGCGATAACATAACCAGCGTCAAGAGAGAACACACTCATCTTGAATCCGGCACCCACAGTGAAATACTTACGGTTACCTTTGTTTTCATGCTCATGGTGATAACCTGCCCTGAGCGCGAACTGGTCGTGGTAGACATACTCTGCACCCACGCTCCACTGGATTTCCTGCATCTCCTCTTTCATGCCGTTGGGTGCATCGCCGAAACTCTTGAAGATACCACTGATGCTCGACACATCGAAATACTCCTTCTCCAACCTGTCCTGGTATTCCTGAGACGTCTCTTCCTCATTCTGCTTCGGATAGGTGGGCACCAAGAGTTTATTGGCGTCAGCCGTCAAGGTAAACCGGTTGTACTCATCCACCGGAATCATCAACGAGGCACCAAGACGCATGTTGGTCGGGATGAACTCACTGTGCTCATCGCCTCCAAAGGTGATTTTACTACCGATATTGGAGATATTCAATCCCAGGCCCAACTGACATTCCCTGGCACCCAGGTTGAGATAGTTCTGGTAATACATCGAAAGGTCGGCAGCGAAGGCCGAACCGGGACTGGTGTCTTCTGTATAGTCGTAGGTCAGGTCGGAATAAATCCACCTCACGGCAGCAGCCAACGAGAAATTCTCGCTCAGCATCAATGAGTAGGCCACATCGAGCGACATCTCATAAGGATTGATGGTCATATCATTGGTATCATCCAACGAACTGCTTGTCATCACCTCACCCAGAGAGAAATATCTCAGTGAGCCGGAGACGGCACTGTAGTCACCTATACGGTAATAACCCACAAGATAGGCCAGGTCCATATCACTGACAAGTTGACGCAACCAGGGAGTGTAGTTGAGTGCCACACCTGCCCTCGAGATGGTAAAGGGATACTTGGCGGGGTTCCAATACTGCGACACCACATCCGGGTCGGTGGCCACACCCACGTCACCCATACCGGCGGCCCTGGCATCGGGCGCGATGGTTTGAGATGTCACGGAGGTGTTGACCGGGTTGAACATATCCTCTTTCTGTGCCCATGCCGCTGCTGTCGTCAAGACTGCCACTGCCATGGTGATGACCTTTTTATTTAAATGATTCACGTTCATTGCTGATCGGTTTCGAAAATTATTCACAAATAAAAACGCAACTGGTTATCAATTATTGCCTATGATAATGAGTTTCTTGGCTTTGGATGCCATGGAACTGCCATCGCACCCGATTCTTACCCTGTAGAGATAGACACCTGTCTGGAGGCGCCTTCCCCCATCGACGGTCAGGTCCCAGTCGACGGTCAACGCCCCGTCTGTCGAGGCTCCTGTTGTGGTGTAGTTCCACAACAACCTGCCACTCAGGTCGAACACATCGATGGCCACATCCATCACACTGCCGGTGCGGTCGTGATTGATAATAAACGTGGTGGAGGTGGTGGCGGGGTTGTTGGTGCAACTCACGCTGTACAGGGTAGGTTTGAGTCCCTTCACCACATTGAAGGAGAGTTCCGATGTGGACGAATTGTTCAGGATGTCCCATGCCCTGAATTTCAGCGTATGTCTTCCCGGGGTAAGTTCAGGAATGCTGTAATGGGTGGAACCTGTGGTATAACTGCCGAAATCAAAGGAGAAATTGCTGTTGAGCACATAGGTCATGGACATGCTGTTGTCGATGATGAGTTCCAGGTCATGACCGATGCCCGTACCTGCTGCGTTGATACCATCCTTGTCGGTAATCTGTGCCACAAAGAACGGAGTGGTGTTCACATCTCCTCCATTGACGAAAGAAGGAGTGTTGAGATAGCAGTAGATGGAGGGGCCGATGGAGTCGTTGGGTGCATCCTCTGTTCCTCCGACGACAAAGGCATTGCTGCGGCCATTGGCCTCAAGCGTATGGCTGTTGTTGACGGCATAGAGGTTGATTTGCCCCGTCCCGTTGGAGTAATTGATATCCATAGGCACGGCGAAGTTGAACGAGAAGTGCCCGTTTCTGACACTGTCGGCACCATTGAAAAGCACATTGGGCCTGTCAGCATAGGTGAAAATTGTTCTCGAGTCCTCCGCATTGCCCCGGCACGTCACCAACTGCTCGGAGTCGCGCACAGTGGCGCTCACCAGTCCGTTGAAGTTTTCCATCCGCTGTCCAAAACTCTCGATGTGTCCTGTAACATTGACATTGGCCCCCGCACGGATGGTGATATCATTGGCGTCGCCCACAGGGATGCCGTTGATGGAATCGACCACCGCCTGCAAGGTGGGTACATTCAAACAAAGAGCAGGGTCGCCGAGCAGCGAATATCTGAGTTTGTTGAGGGTCTGGTCCTGTCCTGAGGTAATCATCTCGTTTTTGGCCAACCTCTGGGCCTCACCGAGGGTGGTGCGCTTGCCGTTGTTCACCGAAAGCACATGTTTGATGTAGGCGCGGTTCAGATAGGCGTTGTAGGTCTGATAAACCGTTCGGGTTGTACCGAAGAAAGCCATGGCACCACCTTTTTTGTTGATCATGGCTTCCACACCGATATTCTCCTCCGCCATATCGAATGGCATGATGTCACACGATGCGGTAATCCACAAAGGCATGTGGGTATTGGTGAACTCCTTGAAATCCTGGAGGACAAGGACCCGCTCATGGGAGATACTGATGGCCGACCCGTGACCGGAATAGTCAATGACCAGAGCGCCATTGCTCTGTATCTGTTTCACGTCACGCGTGCAGTCGGGGTATGTGTTGCCGGTGGCGGAGGTTTCCCGCTTATAGGCGTCCCAAATGATTTTCCTCACCTCCAAACCAGGATATCTCTCATTGATCTGGTTGGCCGCCATGACAGCATCCACGAGGTGTGAGTTGTTGTTGCCGTCATCGCCGAGCACGGCCACCTGATTCTGCCAGGGACCGGCGTCCACATTGAGGGCATAATTGACGGTCTTATCGGTGACGGTCTTCGCATCCTCCACCGTATGAACGGGGAAACGTCCTACGGCAAGATCCAACTTGTCGCGGCTGCTGGGGTCTAATCCCTCGCCGTCATCGAGAAGCGCCATGAATCCATCATCTACATAACAGTTGATTTCGCTGAACGACTCCTCGCTCTCATAGCACAACAGGAAATCATCGGGGGAATAGTTCCTGCACTCACTGGTCAACATTCGGTTGTCCCAGAAACAATCGCCGAAGAGCAGCAAATGACTGGGCATGTCCGCTTCGGTCTCAGCCCGGTCGTAGAGCATTTTCAGGTATCTGCGGTAGGCATTGATATCTGGTGTGCCGCTCGAGAACTCATTGTAAAGTTCATCTGCAGGAATGATACGCACCCGCATGGAATCCCGCTGCTCGTGAAGTTGTGCGATGCGCTGAGCCTGCTCCAGGAGTTTCTGTGAAGTGGGGATGATAATCACCATGTCGGCCGGTGTATGGGCGTGCAAATTCTGATTGGTGATATTGTAAACATATTCGGGGGTGGGGATGCCTGAATAGGTCAGCGCGGTCATGTTGCGCGGCGTGCTCGTATAGATATCAATATAATCGAGCCGGGCAGGACCTCCCGAAAGAGTCGTGATGGTGATGGTGTCGCTTGGACTGAGGTTCTCCACGTTGTAAATGCCGATATTCTCCGCACCCTTTTGGTAACTGCCTATACTCATCCTGAGTGTTCCGAGGTCAACACCATTGAGCGTCACCTTGACAGAGGTATTGGAACCTGCCGTGACGGCCACCGCTATTTTGCCATCAGTGGCTGTGCTTGGATTGGTCAGGATATATGACTGCGGGGTGCCCACAGCAATCTGGGTGCTCTCAAAAAGATTGCGTCCGCCCTGGAACCAGGAGAAATTGTCCACCTCATGCAGTGTGTGATAGTGCTCCGGGCGGGGATAACAACTATGGACGAAAGCAGCGCTGTCGATGGACAACGGTTCACCGTCGCCCTGGGTGATGAAATAATAGCCATAGTCGGAATAGGGGTTCCGCATTCTCCTCATCGCCTCTTTGGTATTCCAGAAGACAGGTCCCTGAGCATAGAAAAGTTTCCGACCGCCCACCGTACACAGCGGCACCTCCTTGAGGTCGTCGGTAGCCATCAACTCCTCGGGGACCAATGCCTCATTCTGCAATGCACCGCCATAACCATATAGCCGCACTTTGGACAAATCGCTGAATCCCGCCTGACGGATAAGCGACTCTGAAATCTGGTAAACGCCGGAAGAAGGAACCCTGATTTTGGCCCATTTCCCCTCGGCGAGTACAGAAGAGGAGGCATACCGTTCGGAAGCATCCGCCATGGGTGCCCTCCTTGCCTTGGCAACGGGCTCGGCACTTACCTCAAGTTTAAAACCCACAAGCATACTATACTGACCGTCGCGGCAGACAAGGGGCACGAAAGACACTTCCAAAAAGCCTTTTTTCCGGCTGACCACCACACGGGCTTCAATATCCGGCATCGTAGAGATACCGTCAGTACCGATTTTCTGTAATTTACGCAGACTATAGGGGGTCAGCGGCATCAGTTCCGGATAGGCGATGCTGACATGATAGGTGGAGTCGGCAAATTGTCCTTGTAACGGCAAAGAACAGGAAAACCTTGGCAAAACAGAATCAATACTCACTTCACTGGCCGTGAGATTGTAGAAATGCTGCGACCATGCCGGAGAAAGGCATGAGAACAGCATGACGATACAGGTGGCAAGTATGAGATTGAGTCTATTTGACATTGAACTCCAAAAGTTTTTCGTTATTGATGTATCCCGTGATGTGGTCGTTTTCCTTCACGACAACAGCCGCTGACGGCGCTCCAGTGAAAATGAGGTCGCCCGTACGCAAGGTATACCACCGGCTGATGTAGGCGATGACAGCATCGATGGAGTGTATCATCCCGGAAGAGACGCCTTGCTGCACGGGGTTGCCGTTGACATCGAGTTGGAAACGGATATCCTTCCTATCCAACCCCTCGACAGGCATCCATTCCCCGATGGCTGCCGCACCGTCGAAACCCTTGCTCAGTTCCCAGGGCAGTCCTTGCTGCTGCAGGGAGAGCAGGAGATTCCGAGCCGTGAAGTCCACGCCACAGGTGACAGCATCGTAGTAGCGGCAAGCAAACCGCTCCGGGATGCTTTTGCCAAGACGGCAGATGCGTACGACCAATTCCACCTCGGCGTCCACGGGCGCGAGGTCATCGGGCAGAAACATCGGCCGGCCTCCCTTGAGCAACGACGAGTCAGCCTTGGTGAAGACCACCGGGTCCTCCCTATTATATAACGCATCTGTGGCGGCTTTATTGTGCCCGGGATAATTGTAGGCGACAGCAAATATCTTCATAAGCGGCTTTGGGTTGTTGGAAAACCAAAAAGAGCCAGAGACAAGAGGCATAGCCTCCGTGCCACTGGCTCCTTGTTGTAATGTTCACCTCGCTTTAGTCGGCGCGCAGTGTGAATCTCTTGAAGTCCACCACCTTGAGGTCCTTGTCGGCAGCCTTCAGATAGGCAGCGACATTCTCCTTGTTCTCAGCACGGATGTACTCCTGGTTGACCAGGCAGTTCTCCTTGAAGAACTTGGCCATACGACCCTTGGCAATGTTCTGAATCATCTGCTCAGGCAGGTTGGCAGCCTTCTCGGCAGCAACGGTAGCCTTGATCTCACGGGCTTTGGCAGCCTCTTCCTCAGTAAGCCAATTCTTGGCGATGTTGGAGTTGATGTGGTCCTCGCTGTCCACCAGGTTGGGGTTGATGCCAGCCTTCTTCAGGGCAGCCTCCACGGCCTTCTCCACCTGCTCTTCCTTGGTCTTCTGAATAGCCACCTGCAACTCGTTGTCCTTCACAGACTGAGGTACACTCTCCTCGTCGAGTGCGACGGGATTCATGGAAGCCACCTGAAGTGTCAGGTTGTGGCCCTGCTCCTCATAGTCTTTGTTGAGCTGTACGAGTGTGCACAGGAGGTTCTTACCCTGGTGGTTGTAGCTGTAGATGTTCTCACCCTCAAGATAGTTGTACCCGTCGAGTTCCATCTTCTCACCAGTGATACCTGAACGCTGGGTAACGGCATCTGCCACTTTCTGACCGTCGGCAAGGGTGAGTTCATTCACTTCCTCCACAGTCTTGCACTTGGCAGCCACAGCGGCGTCAAGGATTGACTGGGTCAGAGCGATGAAGTCGGCACCATTGGCCACGAAGTCGGTCTCGCACTTCAGTGCGATGATAGCGGCGAAATCCTTCTCCACCTTAACGAGCACACATCCGTTGGATGTCTCACGGTCGCTGCGCTTTGCGGCAATAGCGAGTCCACGCTCACGGAGCAGATCCTTTGCCTTGTCGAAGTCTCCTTCAGCCTCTACGAGTGCTTTCTTCACGTCGGCGAGACCTGCACCAGTCATGGCGCGGAGCTTCTTGATGTCTTCCATATTTGGTTTATAAGCCATTTTTCTTGCTTTTTTGGATGGTTATTAATAATGTTACTCTGCGGCGGGAGCCTCTTCCTCAGCAGCGGGAGCTTCCTCGGTAGCGGGAGCCTCAGCCTCAACTTCCTTGCGTGCTCTGCGCTGACGCTTCATCTTAGGTTCGCCTACTTCCTCGCTCTGCTCCTGGGCAGCCTTCTCGTCAGCCTTCTCAGCCTTGCGCTCCTCCAGACCCTCGGCCATGGCAGCACAGCAAGCGGTGAGAATGACGTCGATGCTGTCCTTAGCATCATCGTTGGCAGGAATCACGAAGTCGATGTCATCGGGGTCGGAGTTGGTGTCAACAATACCGAAGACAGGTATACCAAGACGCTTTGCCTCTTTCACGGCAATGTTCTCTTTCATCACGTCGACCACGAAGATAGCGGAAGGCAGACGGGTAAGGTCGGCGATGGAACCGAGGTTCTTCTCGAGTTTTGCACGCTGACGGGTCACCTGAAGGAGCTCACGCTTTGAAAGGTTGGAGAAAGTACCATCGCTTATCAGCTTGTCGATGTTGGCCATTTTCTTCACGGCCTTGCGGATAGTGGGGAAGTTGGTGAGCATACCGCCCGGCCAGCGCTCAATCACGTAAGGCATATTGATGCTTGCAGCTTTCTCAGCCACAATGCTCTTAGCTTGTTTTTTAGTAGCTACGAAGAGTACTTTCTTGCCCGACTTCACAATCTGCTTGAGGGCCTCTGCGGCCTCGTCGATCTTAACGACGGTCTTGTGCAGGTCGATGATGTGGATACCATTGCGCTCCATGAAGATATAGGGAGCCATTGCCGGATTCCATTTGCGGCGGAGGTGACCGAAGTGGCACCCAGCCTCCAGCAACATATCAAAATTAGTTCTTGACATTTTTTGTTAATTTGTTGATTATTGTTTACTTTC
>CACXDY010000092.1 GCA_902766505.1 uncultured Prevotellaceae bacterium | reverse complement strand
TGGGCAATAAGCCCCATGGAAAGGGTACTACGAAATTCAGAAATGGTGACACTTATAAAGGAGAATTTGTAAAAGGTAAACGTCAAGGATACGGCGTGTACACCTTTTCAGACGGAGAAAAATATGAAGGAGAATGGTACCAAAACCAGCAGCATGGAAAGGGTACCTACTATTTCATGAACAACAATAAGTACGTAGGGCTTTGGTATAAGGATTACCAACAAGGACGAGGCGTCATGTATTACTATAATGGTGATGTTTACGAGGGCGAATGGCAACAAGACAAACGGGAGGGAAAAGGCAAGTATACTTTCTCTACAGGCCAGTCGTACGATGGCAATTGGAAAAATGACATGAAGAATGGCTTTGGAGTATTCAAATGGGATGCCAATGTCAGATATGTTGGTAACTGGGTGAACAATGAGCGTTCAGGCAAAGGAACCAACTACTATGAAGGAGGGGACAAATACGTTGGAATGTGGCAAAGCGACCTTCCACACGGAAAGGGAATTTATACCTTCAGCAATGGCGATGTCTATGAAGGAGAATATATTAGGGGAGAACGAACGGGAACAGGTGTTGTGAAATATGCCAATGGCGACTCCTATACAGGAAAATTCCTCTCTGGCGACAAATCAGGTGCTGGTATTTTCAAATGGAAAAATGGAGATTACTACACAGGCAACTGGTACAAGGACAAGCAGAACGGAACAGGGAAACTTGTCAAGCAAAATGGTGACAGATTTGAAGGTGAGTTCCGTGACGGCAAGTTTGAGGGTGTGATAACCATACATTATCATGACGGTAATAAATTCCGTGGTACATTCCACCGGGGAATCCGCCATGGTCAGGCGATAGAGGAAGGACCTGACGGAAAACGTTTTGAAGGTTCGTATAAAAATGGCGAACGTGACGGTAATTTTGTTGAGAAAAACAAATCAGGTCAAATTATCGCCCGTGGCCATTACGTTCAAGGAGTAAGATATAATGATTGAATTATTCACTTAATAAAAATACCACAGATGATAATAGACTTATTGGAAAATTTTGAAAAATACATTTCATTGAATCCTCTTTTTAAAGAGGTCTTGACCTTTGTTCAATCCACCAATCTCAATGAATTGGAAACTGGAAAACATCTTATCAAGGGAGAAGAACTATTCGTCAATGTTCAAGAGGCTAAAGGTAAGACACCAAATGAAGCTGTTTTGGAAACTCACCAAAAGATGATAGACATTCAAATCCCTATATCAGGAGATGAGTCTTTTGGCTATTTGCCATGCAGTGAACTCCCGGAAATGGAGTATAATGAGGCCAAAGACATGACGTTATATCCTGGTGTGCCCAGTCGGGACATCATCACCTGTAAGAAGGGTATGTTTGTAATCTTTTTCCCTTTAGAGGGACATGCGCCATGTATAAGCGCCCAAACTGAGTTCAAAAAAATGATATTTAAAGTTAAAAGCTGAGAATCACCTATATTTTTACGGATATGGCAGAAGATAAAACGACAAAAAAGAGTGCTGGAAAGACAACACCACGCACAAAGAAAGCCAAGGCGCCCAAGCATATTGGTCTGGTTGCAAAAGATGCTTATTTGGAACCGTATGAAAATGCCATTGTTGGCCGCCACGACCATGCTGTGTGGAAAATCAACCAACTTACCCAGAACGGCAAGAAAACCTTAACGGATTTTGCCTCTGGCCATGACTATTTCGGGTTACACAAAACTACTCGTGGATGGGTGTTCCGTGAATGGGCGCCTACAGCTACTGACATCTATCTTGTAGGAGATTTCAACGATTGGCAGGAAACGGAAAAGTATAGGGCCAAACGTATTCCCGGAACAGGGAATTGGGAACTCAAGTTACCATCGAAAGCAATGAAGCATGGTGATTTGTATAAGATGCATGTTCATTGGAATGGGGGAGAAGGTGAAAGAATTCCAGCATGGGCAAGAAGAGTTGTACAAGACGACACAACAAAGATTTTCTCAGCCCAAGTATGGAATCCCAGTGAACCTTATGTATGGAAAAAGAATAAATTTAAACCCAATGTTAACCCACTTTTGATTTATGAGTGCCACATTGGCATGTCTCAGGATGCGGAAAAAGTGGGTTCGTATACAGAATTCAAGGAAAATGTATTGCCAAGAATCATAAAGGACGGCTACAACTGTATACAAATCATGGCCATTCAAGAACATCCTTATTATGGTTCGTTTGGTTATCATGTGAGTTCATTTTTTGCAGCCTCAAGCAGATTTGGAACTCCAGAGGAATTGAAATCTCTCATTGACACGGCACATCAGCATGGCATTGCCGTCATCATGGATATAGTTCATTCGCATGCCGTGAAGAACGAAGTGGAGGGATTGGGCAATCTTGCAGGTGACCCCAACCAATATTTCTATCCCGGAGAAAAGCATGAACATCCGGCTTGGGATTCTTTATGCTTTGATTACGGAAAAGACAATGTCATTCACTTCCTTTTGTCTAACTGCAAATTCTGGCTCGAGGAGTACCATTTTGATGGATTCCGGTTCGATGGAGTGACCTCAATGCTCTATTATAGCCATGGGTTGGGAGAGGCATTCTGTAATTATGGTGACTATTTTAATGGTCATGAAGACGATAATGCTATCTGTTATCTGACATTGGCCAACAAGTTAATACATGAGGTAAACCCACATGCCATCACCATAGCAGAGGAAGTCAGTGGTATGCCGGGACTTGCTGCTGCATTTGAAGATGGAGGATATGGTTTCGATTACCGTATGGCCATGAATATCCCAGATTACTGGATTAAGACTATTAAAGAACTGAGTGATGAGAATTGGAAACCCAGTTCTATTTTCTGGGAAGTGAAAAACCGCCGTCCTGATGAGAAGACTATTAGTTATTGTGAGAGTCATGATCAGGCTTTGGTAGGCGATAAGACCATCGTTTTCAGATTGATAGATGCAGACATGTATTGGCATTTCAAGAAAGGTGATGAGAACGATATGGCTAACCGTGGTATAGCTCTGCATAAAATGATTCGTTTGGTGACAGCCGCAGCAATCAATGGTGGCTATCTCAATTTTATGGGTAATGAGTTCGGTCACCCCGAATGGATAGATTTTCCACGTGAAGGCAATGGCTGGAGCTACAAATATGCCCGTCGTCAATGGAATCTCGTAGACAATCATGATTTGTGTTATCATTGGTTAGGAGATTTTGACCGGCAAATGCTGAGTGTCATTAAAAGTCAGAAAAACTTCCAGAAGACTCCTGTACAGGAAATCTGGCACAATGATGGTGACCAGGTGCTCGCATTCATGCGTGGGGATTTGGTATTCGTATTCAATTTCAGTCCGACACAATCCTTTACAGACTACGGCTTCCTGGTGCCTACAGGTTCTTACAATGTTGTTCTCAATACAGATGCCAAAGAGTTTGGAGGAAATGGATTTGCTGATGACAGCATGACTCATTTTACCAATTATGACCCCATGTATGTAAATGACCACAAAGAATGGTTGAAACTGTATATACCAGCAAGATCTGCGGTCGTCTTAAAAAAGAATTAATACATTGCATAAAGAAGGCGGGCGCAAACCCGCTTTCTTTATGATATTAACAATATGTAATGCCATCTTTTTTATATTATAATAATGAATCTGATAGTTCGCGCTATTACAAAGTAGTGTGTACGGTGGTATTCATATGCTTCTGCTTTTGCTATTTGTACTTTTACCAGTGTGATGTTCTTGCTGCCGGTCAACACGTATTGTCTGAAGGACAGACCCATTATTCAAGAGGCATTGGTGCTGTGCTGATAACACTTACTTTGTATTTGCTGCAATGGTTGGTCGCCTATGTCACTCAACTCAAGAATAGAGCCTATGCAATGACATATTTCCCTTCATTGTTGATTCTTACTGTCATAACAGATGTCAGTTCTGAAATAGACAAAGGCTTTTCGTGGGGAGGATGGTTGATTGCATTACCTTTAGTAAGTCTTTGTTTTGTGGGTTTGGTCTGGGCTTTACGGCAAATACAGTCTTTTGAGCCAATATCCCCCAGCACAGGATTGTTTTCTCGAACCATGTGGGTCAACCTTCTAACACTTGTCATCATGTTCATTGCTGTCGGCATGTTCAGCAATGGCCATGCAGCCTTTCATTATCGCATGAGAATGGAATCACTGTTGGCCGAAGAACAATATGAGAAAGCATTGGAAATCGGAAAAAACTCTCTTGAGACAGATGCTTCTTTGTCAATGCTAAGAGCTTATGCTTTGGCTAAAACCGGCCAGTTGGGAAATTTGTTTTTTCATTATCCATTACCCGAACAGGGGAATTTGCTGTTGCCGGATAGTAATCAGACGCGATGTGTTGTATATCCCGACAGCCTCATAGAGGCATTTGCATCCAGTTCCAAAAACAGAATTGATTATAAGTTGATTGGTTGGCTTCTTGAAAAAGACCTTGTCCGTTTCTCTGCTGTTGCCGAACGGGCATATCCAGACTCCATGATGCCCAAAAGTTATTCAGAGGCACTTTTGTTGCACGATTATTTGACAGGGAAGCCCTTTGCTCCAGACGTAGATAATATTTTGGTTACGGATTTCTATGATTTTAGAAAAATGCAATCACTCTATGAGCAAGAGGAGAGAGCTTCTCAAATGCGAAAAACATATGGTAATACCTATTGGTGGTATTATAAATATGTTAGGAAGGATTGACACCTTATTATGACATTTTTGGCATGGAATTCAATTAATCTGTGTGCTAAAAATCACTTTGGCACGATTTTCGCTATAAGTATAGCAGAATTTTTTAACGATTAAATCATTTGATTATGAACATTAAACCATTAGCAGACAGAGTCCTCGTCCTTCCAGCCGAGGCAGAAGAGAAAGTCGGTGGCATCATCATCCCCGATACAGCAAAAGAGAAACCCTTACAGGGCAAAATCATTGCAGCTGGAAAAGGAACAAAAGATGAGGAGATGGTGTTGAAAGAAGGCGACACCGTTCTTTATGGCAAATATGCCGGTACCGAAATTGAATTTGAAGGCGAGAAATATCTTATTATGCGTCAAAGCGACGTCCTCGCTATTTTAGGATAATCATAAAAACAACATCATATTATGGCAAAAGAGATAAAATTCAATATTGAAGCTCGCGACCTGCTTAAGCAAGGCGTAGACCAGTTGGCTAACGCAGTGAAGGTAACATTAGGCCCCAAAGGACGTAATGTGGTCATTGAGAAAAAGTTTGGTGCTCCTCAAATTACAAAAGACGGTGTAACCGTAGCCAAAGAAATCGATTTGGAAGATCCTTTTGAGAACACTGGTGCACAGTTGGTCAAGAGTGTTGCATCAAAGACAGGTGATGACGCTGGTGATGGTACTACAACAGCGACCTTGCTGGCACAGGCCATTATCACGGAAGGACTGAAGAATGTCACCGCTGGTGCCAATCCTATGGATTTGAAGCGTGGTATCGACAAAGCCGTTAAGACTGTTGTTGATTATATTGCATCATGTGCAGAGAAAGTTGATGACAATTACGATAAGATTGAGCAGGTTGCCACTGTCTCTGCCAACAATGACAAAGAGATAGGCAAACTATTGGCAGATGCTATGCGCAAAGTATCCAAGGATGGTGTTATTTCCATCGAGGAGAGCAAGAGCCGTGACACCCATATTGAAGTGGTGGAAGGTATGCAATTTGACCGTGGCTATCTCAGCAGCTATTTTGTCACCGACCCCGACAAATTGGAATGTGTTTTCGAGAATCCATACATCTTGATTTATGAGAAGAAAATCAGCAACATCAAGGAATTCCTTCCTATTCTCCAACCTGCGGCTGAGAGCGGACGTCCGTTGTTGGTTATTGCTGAGGATGTGGATTCAGAGGCTTTGACAACACTTGTCGTTAATAGACTTCGTTCAGGCCTTAAGATCTGTGCTGTTAAGGCTCCGGGATTTGGTGATCGCCGCAAGGCTATGTTGGAGGACATTGCTGTACTTACAGGTGGAGTTGTCATCAGTGAGGAGAAAGGTTTGAAACTGGAGCAGGCTACCCTTGATATGCTGGGTACTTGTGACAAGGTGACCATTTCCAAGGATAATACGACCATCGTAGACGGCGCAGGCTCAAAGCAGGCTATTGCCGACAGGGTTGCTGCTATCAAGAATGAAATAGCTAATACAACCAGCTCCTATGACAAAGAGAAACTTCAGGAGCGTTTGGCAAAATTGTCAGGTGGTGTCGCTGGCCTGTACGTCGGTGCAAGCAGTGAGGGCGAAATGAAAGAGAAGAAAGACCGCGTGGATGATGCATTATGTGCTACTCGTGCAGCCATAGAGGAAGGTGTGATCGCCGGTGGCGGTACAACTTACATTCGTGCTCTTGACAAGCTTGAAGGCTTAAAGGGTGACAACAACGATGAGCAAACAGGTATAAATATCGTTTGCCGTGCCATCGAGGAGCCGCTGCGTCAGATTGTCACCAATGCAGGTGGCGAAGGTGCCGTCGTCGTACAGAAAGTTCGTGAGCAAAAAGGCGATTTTGGTTATAATGCCCACACAGGTGAATATAGCGACCTCCGTAAGATTGGTGTCATTGATCCTGCTAAGGTAGCTCGTGTTGCTCTCGAGAATGCAGCATCGATTGCAGGTATGTTCCTGACAACCGAATGTCTGATTGTCGATAAGCCAGAGGAGAAGCCAGCTATGCCAATGGGTGGCGCTCCTGGAATGGGCGGAATGATGTAAAATGTAACGTCTACATAACAAAATTGGGGGTAAAGTTATTTTTACCCCCAATTTTTATGGAATTATATGCATTTTACCGATAAAAAAAATAAAAAAATTTGGGCATTTACTCAAATCAGAGTAATTTTGCACTCAATCATTATATGATGGATAAAATATTTTTTGATTTGTTTTAGTAGATTAGTTTTTAAGTAGTTTGTTTTTGAAAATCGGTTGTCGTGAGACATCCGATTTTTTTTGTT
>CACXDY010000091.1 GCA_902766505.1 uncultured Prevotellaceae bacterium | reverse complement strand
TCATAATTAGCTGAAAGGCGTGAAAATCAAAGAAGTGGTCAATGCCCTTGAAAGGTTCGCGCCTCTGCCCCTGCAGGAAGACTATGACAATGCCGGCCTGCAAGTGGGATTGACAGAGGCGGAAGTGTCAGGGGCATTATTGTGTCTTGACGTGACAGAGGAAGTCATTGACGAAGCCCTTGAAAAGGGGTGCAATCTGGTGGTGTCGCACCATCCCCTCATCTTCAGGCCGCTGAGAAGAGTGGCTGGTGAGAACCAAGTGCAGCGCTGCGTGATAAAAGCCCTCCGTCATGGTGTCGTCATTGTGTCGATGCATACCAATATTGATAATGCCGTAGGTGGTGTCAACTACAAAATCGCAGAGAAAATGGGATTGCACAATGTGGAACTGTTGGCACCCAAGAATGTGATGGATATCAATGGAGGCAGTGGGGTAGTAGGATGCCTGAAACAACCCATGAGTGCCATGGATTTCGTTCTGATGCTCAAAGAGCGGTTTGGAGTGGAATGTGTGCAGGCCAACCAATTGCTGCAACGTGATATCCGGCGGGTCGCTTTGTGCGGCGGCGCAGGTTCTTTCCTGCTCAATGATGCCTTGGCACAGAATGCCGATGCCTTCGTCACCGGGGAAATGCATTATCATGAGTTCTTCGGCTATGAGCAGCAAATCCAAATTTGCGTCATCGGGCACTACCAAAGTGAGCAATTCACCAACGAAATATTCAAATCAATCATCGAGGAACAGTGTGCGGGCGTAAGATGCGTTCTGACCGCCACACACACCAACCCAATTATTTATCTGTAAAATATGGCAAAAAAAGAACCCGTAGAACTGACCGTGGAGAAAAAACTGGAGGCTCTGTTCCAGTTGCAGACTACCCTGTCGCAAATTGATGAGAAAAGGGCACTCAGAGGCGAGCTGCCACTTGAAGTAGATGACCTGGAGGATGAAATAGCAGGACTCAGAACACGTATTGAGAAAATTGAGAATGAAATCGCCGAGTTCAAATCGGCCATCGTTCAGAAAAAAGGTGATATTGAGGGCGCAAAGGCCACAGTGGAAAGATACAAGGAGCAAATCAACGATGCCAGAAACAACCGTGAGTATGATATGCTCAGCAAGGAAATTGTCTTCCAGGAACTGGAAATCGAACTTTGCAACAAGAAAATCAATGAGGCTCTGGTGAGAATCCAGGAATGTGAGACTAAATTGAAGGAAAACCAGGAAATCATGGAGTTCCGCTTGCAGGCTCTCGACGAGAAAAAGAACGAGTTGGACGCTATCATGCAGGAAACCCGTGAGGAAGAGGACAAACTGAAGGAAAAGGCTGCAACATTGGAAGAGAAAATAGTGGATGAGCGCCTCCTCTCGAGTTTCCTCCGTATCCGCAAGAATGCCCGCAATGGATTGGGTATCGTCACCGTGCAGCGTGATGCTTGTGGTGGTTGTTTCAACAAGATTCCACCTCAGCGCCAACTGGATATCAAGATGCATAAGAAAATCATCGTCTGCGAGTATTGCGGCCGTATCCTCATCGACCCAGAGTTGGCAGGTGTTAAACCTCTGGCATCCGCAGAGGAGAAACCCAAAAAACGCTCATCAAGGAGTAGTCGTAGAAAGATAGAGGAAGCAGAAGACTGATTCCCGTCATCCTGAGTATGGATGAAGAGATATGATAAAAAATCATAATCCGTTTGGATTGTGATTTTTTTTTGCTATTTTTGTGGGGCGATTACAAGACAAAAAGAGAAAAGCACGAAATATGTCTAACTAAAACAAAACGATTATTTTTTATGAAAGACCTGAAAATGTACATCAACGGCAAGTTCGTTGAGAGTAAGTCTGGTAAATGGATTGATGTACTCAACCCTTCAACCGAAGAAGTCATTGCAAGACAACCTGAGGGAACAGTAGAGGAGGTGGATGAGGCTCTGGATGCAGCCAAGGCCGCACAGAAAGCATGGGCAAAGACTCCTGCCATCGAGCGTTCGAAATATCTTAACAAGATGGCCGACGGTATCCGCAAACGCCGTGATGAGTTCGTCGACATTATCATGAGGGAACAAGGAAAAACTCGGACATGGGCTTCCGTTGAGGTGGATGTCACAGCCGACTATTTCGACTATATGGCTACCTTCGCAAGACATATAGAAGGAGAAATCATACCCAGTGACAGACGCGGGGAGACCATCATGCTCTTTAAGGAACCCATCGGCGTGGTGGCCGGTATCCTTCCCTGGAACTTCCCGTTCTTCCTCATCGCCCGCAAGGCTGGTGCTGCCCTGATTACAGGATGCTCCATCGTCATCAAACCCTCGCAGCTGACTCCCGAGAACTGTTGTGAGTTTGCAAAAGTCGTGGATGAAACCGGACTGCCGGCAGGTTTGTTCAATGTTATCACAGGCCGCGGTTCTGTCGTGGGTAACGCTCTCGCAGCAAGTCCGAAGATCGGTATCGTCAGCGTCACAGGTAGTGTGTCAGCAGGTGAGAGTATCATGAAGGCTGCCGCAGACAATATCACCAAAGTGTCGCTTGAACTCGGCGGAAAGGCTCCGGCTATCGTGTTCCCGGATGCTGACCTCGAGGCTGCCGCTCAATGGGTGGTTGACTCACGTATCGGCAACAACGGACAAATCTGCAACAACGCTGAGCGTGTGTACATCCACAAGGATATCAAGAAGGAGTTTACCGACATCCTCGTACGCAAGATGGAAGCCGTGAAAGTGGGTGACCCCTGCAAGGACGACAGCGTGGATATGGGACCATTGGTGGAGAAAAGAGCGCTCGAGAGCGTGGAGGCCAAAGTGGCCAATGCCATCAAGCAGGGTGCCAAACTGCTCTGTGGAGGAAAGAGAGTGGGAGAGAAGGGATACTTCTATGCAGCCACCGTGCTCGATGACTGCAAGCAGGACTTCGACATTATTCATGAGGAGACCTTCGGTCCTGTGCTGCCTCTCGTGGAGTTTGAAGATATCGACCAGGTGATTGCCTGGGCCAACGATGTGGAGTATGGTCTCGCCTCCTCCGTGTTCACCCGCAGCATCGACATCGCTGCCAAGGTAAGCCGGGAATTGGAATTTGGTGAGGTATACATCAACCGTGAGCACTTCGAAGCTATGCAGGGATTCCATGCCGGCATGAAGAAGAGCGGTATCGGTGGAGCTGACGGAAAACACGGTGTCGAGGAATATCTCGTCACAAAGGTGGTGTATATGGATACTCATTATGAGTAATCACCTGCTTGAAAAAATCAACGGCGGAGGCTCGATGCCTCCGCCGTTTTTTTCTTTGCATTCTGGCGCTGAAGGGAATGGCTACAAACCGCGGGCTTTGTATATCTTCTCTTTCGCAGCGTTGATTTCCTGGAACTTCTTCTCGGCTGCCTTCCGTACATCATCACCCAAGGCCGAAACACGGTCAGGATGGTGGTCTAAGGCCAGCTTTCGGTAGGCTTTCTTCACCTCCTCGTCACTGGCATCGGGACTGACACCAAGCACCTTGTAAGCGTCTTCCAACGAGCCGCTGGAACTGCTGCCGCTTTGGAGGTGTAGCATGGAGTCAACATCCGTAGCTTTCATGCCTAAATATTGCGCCACTTCGTAAAGTGCATTGAGCTCTGCTTGTGGAACGCTGCCGTCCGACTTGGCTAATTCAACAAGAAACGCCAACAGCTGAAGACGTTCGCTGTAACTCATATTGGAAGCTATCTGGATGCATACCTGGCGGATGCGGTTGCGGTAGGCATATGGATTGCCGGCGTTCATGCGGTTCTGTTCCTCAAACAGACGAAGCATGATATCATTGCCTTGCTCTACGGCTGATTCTCCAAAATTATTGCGAAGAAATGCACGGACATATTCCATTTCGGAATGCATCACACGTCCGTCGGACTTGATAATGTAGGAGGCCAGAACCAAAAGGGAAAATAAGAAGCTGTTGCGCTGCCCCTGTGCACGGCTCTCATAACTGTTTCCATAGCTGCCACCATAGTTTCCGCCATAACCGTCCGTAGAACTGTCACCCTCGCTGAGTGAGTCGATGATACTGCCGATAAAATAGCCGGCAAAGGCTCCGAGGGGAGGGGCGACCATGAAACCAAGTATACCCCCTATCCATTTGAAAATTCCCATGGTGTATTATTCCTTTTATTGATTTTGTCTTATTTTTTCGTAATTAGGAATCTCTGTCAAAAATAAATATTTTTGATGGTCATAATCCATTTTGCAGCAATAGTGCTCCATTCCGTTGCTAACAATCAAATAGTCGACATGCAGCAGCATGTTGTAAACCGAGATCTGGTCGAAGACTTTCTGGGTAACGGCAATGTGGGGTGCCTTGTACTCGATAATCATCAGTGGTTGGGCCTGCAGATTGTATAGCACACTGTCGCAGCGCAACCGTTTCTGGCCCACCATCAGCTCAACCTCGTTGGCAAGCATCGACGAGGGATACCCCAACTCGTCTATCAGGAAGTGGATAAAATGCTGACGGACCCATTCCTCCGGGGTCAAGACAACGTATTTTGAGCGCAGAATGTCGAAAATCATGCGCTTGCCGTCTTTCGTGACCATTTTTGCGTCATAGGAGGGTAGGTTTAGTCGATTCATTTTGTTATCTTTGCACATGCATCTGCAAAGATAGTGCAAATCGGGGGTAGGACAAAATAAATGCATGATTTATTTTTTGACCCAACGGATGCCAGACTTCGGATGAACAACCTTGTGTGTTATGGCAAAGCAAACGCATACTTATGACAGCATCATGAACGACCTCAAGGCGGGGAAGTTCAAACCCATCTATATCCTGATGGGAGAAGAACCTTATTATATAGATAAGGTATCGGATTATATAGAGAACCATGCCCTCGCTCCCGAGGAACGTGACTTCAACCAGACCGTGGTCTATGGTGTGGATACTTCTCCTGCGCAAGTGGTGGACATGGCTAAGAGATTTCCCATGATGGCTGAAAGGCAGGTTATCATCGTCAAGGAAGCTCAAAACATCAAAAACTGGGACAGGCTCGATGCTTATCTCGAGAAACCGTTGATGTCGACCGTTCTCGTCATCTGCTATAAGTTTGGCACTATCGATGCCAGAAAGAAATTCCTCGCCAAGGCTGAGACAATAGGGGTGGTCCTAAGAAGTGAGAAAATCAAAGAACGGGAATTACCCGCCTTCATCGAGAAGTACGCTGCCTCACAGAATGCCACTATCGAACCTAAGGCTAAAGCAATGATTGCTGATTTCATTGGTGTGGACCTGTCTCGCATCGTTTCGGAGATTGACAAGACGCTCATCTCTATGGACGACAATAAAAGGGTGATCACTCCAGAAATCGTAGAGGCTAAAATTGGCATCAGCAAAGATTTCAATTTCTTCGAACTCAGGAATGCACTGGTAGAGAAGGATGTGGTGAAGGCAAATAGGATAGTAAAATATATTGACAGCAATCCAAAGTCTGTCTCGATCTTCTCTTTCTTGCCTCCGCTCTTCACCTTCTTCCAGAACTTAATGGTGGCGCATTACACCGACCGGACGGATAGGGGAGTGATGCAGGCACTGGGCTACAAGTCGCCCTATGCTGTGATGGACTACATGAAAGCCATGAGAATGTACAACGCATCCAAAACAATGAAGATTATTCACGAAATTAGAGTAACCGACGCTAAAAGTAAAGGAGTGGACAACCCAAATACCACTCCTGGAGACCTTCTCAAGCAGCTCGTTTACTTCATTCTGCACTGATTTTGTCAAAAAAGGAGGAAAAAACACGCTAAAACGCTCCACTTACAGGGGGCGTTTTTTTATGCCTAAACCTCTAAACGGCAAAGCATTTGCCGTTTTTTAACCCCTTCAAAACTCTCATTTTTCCTTTTTATTCGACCTGTCGTGGGTAAAATCCCCCAAATGCCTCTTTTTGGAGGATTTTGAGTTTTCATTATTGGGGAATAAGATTTTTTAACGTTTTAAAATGTAAAACAACGGAGAACTGTAACTTCAGTACATTAAACTATTTCACAAAATTAAAGTTTACAAAGTCAAACATCGGCGGTTGTTCACATAATTAAAACAACCGTTTTTATAGTGTTTACAAATGTATATGTATATTTATACTAAATGTATATTTGCAATCTA
Source organism: uncultured Prevotellaceae bacterium (assembly GCA_902766505.1). Taxonomy (GTDB): domain Bacteria; phylum Bacteroidota; class Bacteroidia; order Bacteroidales; family Bacteroidaceae; genus Prevotella. The sequence goes on along the minus strand of CACXDY010000091.1, from coordinate 4,176 downwards.
AATACCACTAACTCAGTATATTATAGACTTTTGATAAAGTAGAGAATAAAGATATTGCGTATTTTTGACCCTAAAAACGGTCTTTTGAGTGTTTTTGCTTTGTATATCGTAGTTTTATGTAATTTGTTGCCAATTATTTATGGATTTTGGTTAAAGGAACGCATATAGTTCTTTTTACGTATGTAAATTTAAAAAGCAAAATCTCCCTTTAATCGTGATTTTGGAATGTAAAACACCACGTAAATTTACATTTGCGTTTGTAAAGCAGACGGCGTGAAATTTTTTTCGGAAAGGCTTGCAATTATCAAAAAAAATGTTTAACTTTGTAAAATCTTTGGTGAAGTGCCCAAAATAGGGCTTATTAACCACATTTATAAGATATGAAAGATAGAATCAGACAAATCATGGAGTCACAACATATGACCCAGCAGACCTTCTCGCAGTTCCTTGGAATATCTTCCGCGGCACTCAGTAGCCTATATAATGGTAGAACGAAACCCACTATCAATATCGTAGAGGCTATTCATCACAAAATGCCTCAAATCAGTACTTCCTGGTTGATGTATGGTGAGGGTGATATGTATGTAGGTGGAGAGGCTCAAAAATCAGGCAGTGAGCCGGTTGAGAACAAGCCACAGCCTCTTTCCACACTCTTTGATACTGATACCATTAAAAACAGCAAACAAGTAGCTTCTAAAGGGAAGAAAGATAATGACCATCAGGGAAAAATGATGGAAGGAATGAAAATTGTTGACAATACTCGTCGGCATATCGTAGAGATAAAGGTATATTACGACGATCTCACCTATGAGTCGTTTGTACCGTCAAAACATTAAGGACACATATTCTATTAATATACATTTCCAATCAATCAATTATTTTTATTGGGCGTAGGCTTTGAGACATAGCCGATTACGTCGATGTTTTCAACAACGGATAACATTTCTTCGGATTACGGGCACCGCTTTGTGCGCTGCCCGTAGTTTTTTATCCTTTTTCTTTGAAATGCGACGGCTTTGGCGTATCTTTGCACCATGATGAAAAAGTATCTTTTGGATTTAAGAGTAGTGGAGAATGTACCTATTTGTGGCAGATATTCTCTGCTGAAGCTTACTGCTGATGACAGACTTCCAGAGATGGTCCCTGGACAGTTCGCAGAACTGAAAGTAGAGGGTTCTCCCACTACTTTTTTAAGGCGGCCCATCTCCATTCATTTCGTCGACAGAAAGCGCAATGAGGTCTGGTTTCTTATTGCTGCTGTTGGAAATGGCACTCGTCAGTTGACAAGCCTGCGAAGAGGCGATTTTCTCAACTGTACGATACCTCTTGGCAACGGCTTTTCCATGCCATCTTCCAACCAGGAAAATGTGCTGCTTGTTGGAGGTGGTGTGGGAATCGCCCCACTGTTGTTCCTAGGCGAGCAGCTTTGTGACATGGGTTGCAGACCATCATTCCTATTAGGTGCCCGCAAGGCTGATGACTTGGTGGAACTCGACCTGTTCCGTCAATATGGCCGGGTGTTTCTCACCACGGAGGATGGCTCTGTTGGTGAGCAGGGATTTGTCACCCATCATTCTGTGCTTGAGAAAGAGTCTTTCCAGCGCATTTGGTGTTGCGGTCCCAAGCCCATGATGATGGCGGTGGCCAGATATGCTGCAGCCCATGATATCTGTTGTGAGGTATCGTTGGAAAACTTGATGGCCTGCGGGGTCGGAGCCTGCCTGTGCTGTGTAGAGAAGACCCAAAAAGGCAATATCTGTGTTTGCAAGGAAGGACCTGTGTTAAATATTAATCAATTGTTATGGCCCGTTTAAATGTAAAGATAAATGACTTATGCCTGAAGAACCCAGTCATGACAGCTTCAGGCACTTTTGGCTATGGATTGGAGTTTGCCGACTTTATCGACTTGAGTCAATTGGGTGGCATCATCGTCAAGGGTACGACTCTTCATCCGAGAGAAGGAAACGATTATCCCAGAATGGCAGAGACAGCCATGGGGATGCTTAATTGCGTGGGCTTGCAAAACAAGGGTGTGGACTATTTCTGCTCCCACATCTATCCTCAGATAAAGGATATCGACACGCATATGATTGTCAACGTGAGTGGGTCCTCCCCTGAGGATTACGCAGAATGTGCGTCCAGGATAGATGCTTTAGAACATATACCGGCAATAGAGTTGAATATCTCTTGTCCCAATGTCAGACAGGGCGGCATGGCCTTTGGCGTGACCACCGAGGGAGCGGCCTCTGTGGTGAAGGCGGTGAGAGAGAGGTATCACAAAACACTCATCGTCAAACTGTCGCCCAATGTCACAGACGTGGCGGAGATTGCAAGAGCCTGTGAGGGGGAGGGAGCTGATGCCGTTTCGTTGATCAACACACTCATGGGCATGGCTGTGGATATAGAGAAAAGAACCCCTCTGCTCAGTATCGGTACAGGAGGGCTCAGTGGCCCCGCTGTGAAGCCTGTAGCGCTCAGAATGGTGTGGCAAGTGGCCAAGGCTGTGAAAATTCCTGTCGTGGGACTGGGAGGCATCTGTACGGCAGAGGATGCCATAGAGTTTCTCATGGTGGGGGCTACGGCCATTGAGGTCGGAACGGCCAATTTCATCGATCCTACTGTGACAGTGAAAATCCGCGATGGCATCAATACCTGGCTCGACAACCACGGATGCCGGTCCGTCGAGGAAATCATAGGGGTTATATAGCTTATTTGATTATCTTGCCCGTCTTGTCGATGAAAAATTCCTTGTCTTTTTCGTCCTTGACTCGTGCTCGTCCTTCGTTGAAATCCCCTGCACTTTTCCACTTGCATGGAATGACCAGTTTACCTGTCTTGTCAATGTAGCCATACTTACCATTGCTCCAGTTGCCTTCCATGACACAGGCCATTCCCTCGCTGAACCCATCGACATCTGTCCACTGGCAGGGGATGACCAGTTTGCCTTTCTTGTCGATGAATCCCCATTTCTCGTTCTCGTCCTCAACGCCGGCAAGTCCTTCACTGAAATCTGAGGCACTGCACCATTTCAAAGGAATAACCACCTTGCCAGTTTTGTCAATGAAACCACGGCGTTCGGTTTGCTCGTCACCGTCATTCCATACCTCTGCCAGCCCTTCGCTGAAAGGATTGGCGTTATCCCACTTGCATGGAATGACCAATTCACCCTTTGTGTCAATGAATCCACACTTGTCGTTGTCATTAACTACCATAGCAAGTCCTTCGGTGAACCAGTCGGTATCTTTCCACTGGCATGAGATGACCATCTTACCGGTTTTGTCTATGAAACCATATTTCCCGTTGTTACCTTGGACCTTTGCCAGTCCATCATAGAAAAAGCCGGCGTCTTTCCACTGGCATGGGATGACCACCTTGCCTTTTTTGTCAATGAAACCATACTTGCCATTATCATTCATGACGAGGGCGAGACCCTCCTCGAAAGAGCAGGCGCTTTCCCAGGTACACGGAATAATCAGTTTGCCAGCTTCATTTACATAGCCATATTTTCCATAGCCGTTTTTAGCCTTTGCCATTCCCTCATTATATTCGCTGACAATGGTCCATTTCTTGAGGGCAGCTTCTTCCTGTTCGCGTTTCTTGCGTTCCGCTTGTTCTCTTGCTGCTTTATCCCGTGCCGCCTGTTCCCGATTGGCCTGTTCCCGGGCTGTAGCTTTTTTGCGGGCTTCTTCCTGTTCGCGTTTCTTACGTACCGCCTGTTCTCTTGCCGCTTTATCCCGTGCCGCCTGTTGTCTTGCCGCTTGCTCGCGTTTCTTGCGTGCAGCAATCTGCTGTTGTTTCTTTTTCGCAACAGCTTCGCGCTGCTCACGGGCCTTACGCTCAACGGGGGATTCAATGATAGTCTTTTGTGCCGCCAGGTAAGTTGTGGGCACTAATGACAGCACAAAAACTACCAATAGGATTCTATGGATGTTTTTCATATTTGCTTGGTCTTTTTCTGTTTGCAAATATAGGCATTTTTTTTATTTGACCACTATCGTCCAAAGATATTTTCCCATAAAGTCAACTGATTGGAGCCGGAGTCATTCAAAGGACGTTTAGACTTAGCAAATAGCTCGCCTAAGGGCTTCCTCTCAAAGATTATTTCCCATTGGTGGCCGACATCATATAAAGATTTTTACCAACATGATACACTTTCTTTGCAATGTCAAGCAGCAG
>CACXDY010000090.1 GCA_902766505.1 uncultured Prevotellaceae bacterium | reverse complement strand
TAAATGTCGAGTAGACGAGATTGAGGGTAAGTCTCCATCTGCCTGCTGACAAACCCTGCGATGTCTTGCGCCGATACAGATACCGATACTATCATGATGATTGACAAAAGAATCAGTTTTTTCATGCTTGTGTTTGCTTTTGACCCCATTTTCTTAATGGATGGATGAGTTGTCGTTCGTACATGACTCAAATAATGGATATTGATAGGCAAATTTACAACAGTTTTCTAAAACATAACCATAAAACAAGGAAAATCCTTCTAAAGCATAACCATCTGGAGAACAAAATTTCTATCAAACGGAATCAATAGCATCATCTTTATTGGCAAAGGCGGGATTGTTCCATATTCCGACTGGTCCGAGCAGACGGGAAGGTCCTTTGTCGCTCCCAATACCGCATGTAGTCAGAACAATAAAAAAGTGGCCTGGTCCGTTTTATTAATGACAACAGCACCAATGGTTTCTGCCCTTTCCAAAAAGGTTAATTAATCTGAAATATATGGCGGTTGGGGCTATTTTTCTTATTTTTGCGTTTCAAAACAAGTTTGACTATGAGGAAGTCCATCATTTTCATCCTTTTGGCCTTGATGTCCGTTGGTGCCCATGCACAGGAACTTCTTGCCAAAGTGACCATCAACCATAATCAGATACAAGGCACCGACGCCAGTGTATTTGACAACCTGCAGGAGACGCTCACGCAGTTTATCAACGATAAACAGTGGACGCATCTGCAATTCCAAAAAAACGAGCGCATCTCGTGCAATTTCAACATCACCGTGACGAAATACGACAATGCCTCCAACCTGTTCACCTGCAATGCACTGATTCAGGCCAACAGGCCGGTATACAACTCTTCGTACACCACCACCCTATACAACAACAAAGACAATGACTTCAATTTTGAGTTTGCCCAGTTCGACCAACTGGAATTCAACGAGGAGGTCATCAACAACCAATTGGTGGCGCTCATCGCCTACTACGCCTACCTCATCATTGGACTCGACCTCGACAGTTTCTCGCTTAAAGGCGGAGAGGACGTCCTGCAACGCTGCATGAACCTCGTGAACAACGCGCAAACCCTCGACTTCCCGGGGTGGAAAGCTTTCGACAACGACCGCAACCGCTTCGCCATCATCAACGACTACCTCGACGGAGGTATGGAACCTTTCCGCCAACTGCAGTACGACTATTACCGCAAAGGACTCGACGAGATGGCCAGCAATGTGGAACGTGGACGCACCAATGTGACAACGGCACTGGAGGAATGTCTGAAAAAATGCCATGAGAACAAACCGTTGAGCATGCTCCCTCAGATATGGACCGACTACAAGAAGGAGGAACTGGCCAACATCTACAAGGGTAAGGGAACACAAAACGAGAAAGAGAAGGTTTACGACATTCTCTTCAGCATCAATGCTTCCCAAAACAACTCCTGGGAAAAAATCAAACAATAGAACGCCATGCTGCAACGACTATACATCAGGCATTTCACCCTTATTGAAGAACTCGACATCTCTTTTTCCAGCGGTTTCTCCGTCATCACCGGCGAGACGGGTGCCGGCAAGAGCATCATCCTGGGTGCCCTGGGGCTGCTGCTGGGACAACGCGCCGACACGAAATCCATCAAGGCGGGATGCGACCGCTGTGTGATTGAAGGGCACTTCGACCTCAGCCGATACAACATGCAGGGATTCTTCGAAGAATACGACCTCGACTACGATGCAAAGGACTGCATCCTGCGACGCGAAATCACCAGCGCCGGAAAAAGCCGCTCGTTCGTCAACGACACACCGGTCTCGCTCACCATCCTGCGCGAACTCGGCAGCCAGTTGGTCGACATCCACAGCCAGCATCAGAACCTGCTGCTCAACAAGGATGACTTCCAACTGAACGTGGTCGATATCATCGCCGGCGAGAAACTCCCTATCGACAACTACCGCCTGTCCTACCAGGAATTCAAGAAGGCCAGCAAGGCTCTGGAGGAGATGCGGGAGAACATACAGAAGAACCGCGACAACGAGGATTTCCTGCGTTTCCAGTATCATGAACTGGAGGAAGCCCAACTGCGGGAAGACGAACAGGAAGAACTGGAGCAGGAATACCAGATGCTCTCCCATGCCGAGGAAATCAAAAGCGCTCTCTACGAGGCCGACACACTGCTCTCAGGCGACGGTGGCGTCGTGGAATACCTGAAGAAAGCCAGCCAAAGCATCGACTCCATCAGAAAGGTCTTTGCCGACATCGAGGAAACGGCTTCTCGCCTGGAGAGCAGTTTCATCGAACTGAAAGATATTGCGGGAGAGGTGGCGCAACAGTCCGAACGGATAGAGTTCGACCCTGCCCGACTCGAGGAGGTCAGCGCCCGCCTCGACAGGATTTACCACCTGCAACAGAAATATCATGTGTCGACCGTCGGAGAACTGATAGCCATCCGCGACGATTTCGGGCAGCAACTCAACAGCATCGACCATGGCGACGAGGAGTTGACGCGCCAGGAAGAACTGGTGGAAAAAATGCGGAAGGACTGCGAGAAAATCGCCCGTGAGATGACCGCCATACGCCGCGACGCTGCGAAAAAGGTGGAAGACGAGATGAGCAAACGGCTGGTCCCGCTGGGCATCCCCAAAGTGAAATTCGAGGTCTCACTCCAGGAAAAACCGCTCTCTGCCGACGGACACGACAAGGTGGCTTTCCTCTTCACGGCCAATACGAGCATGCCGCTGCAACCTGTCGCCCAGGTGGCCTCGGGTGGAGAAATCGCACGCGTGATGCTGTCGCTCAAAGCCATGATCAGCGGAGCAGTCAAACTGCCCACCATCATCTTCGATGAAATCGATACCGGTGTGAGCGGAAAAGTGGCGGAGATGATGGCACGCATCATGGAGGAAATGGGAGCCAACGACCGACAGGTCATCAGCATCACCCACCTGCCACAGATTGCGGCACGCGGCGCCTTCCACTACAAGGTCTTCAAGGACGAGGGACCTCAGGGCACGGTAAGCCACATGTGCCAACTCAATGACGGGCAGCGGGTGGAGGAGATTGCCCAGATGCTCAGCGGCAGTTCCGTCAGCGAAGCAGCCAAAAAGAATGCGAAAGAATTATTGGGAATGCAATAACATAGACGTTTTGAATGATATGAAAAGACATATTTTTATCTTGTGGGGCATCCTGCTGTCTGTCATGACAGCCACCGCACAACCTTCTGCCGTGAAAAACGCGGCCAAATCTGTTTTTACACTGACCACCTTCAAAGCCGACGGGTCGCTGCTCGCCTCGAGCCATGGCATCTTCGTAGATGCCAACGGCACAGCCATCAGCGACTGGAAATCATTCGACGGTGCCAGCCGGGCCGTGGTGGTCGATGCCGCCGGCAAGAGCCACGATGTGGTGTCTTTCTACGGTGTCAACGAAATCTACAACGTGGCCAAGTTTAAAGTCACCGGCAAAACGACCGGGGCAACGATTGCTCAGACAGGGTCTCCCGAGGGTGCCACCATCTACCTGGTAGGCTACTCTGTCAAGAAACCCGAAATCACAGAGACAAAAATTGACAAGGTGGAGACGTTCATGGACAAATACCACTACTATGTCATCAAGTCCATCATGCCCGATAATACAGAGGGTTGCCCCCTGGTCAACTCAAGCGGACAGGTCATCGGTTTCCTGCAACACTCCATGTATACCACCGACAACCACTCCACCGATGCACAATACATCACCGAGATGCAACCATCGGGACTGACCGGCAGCGAGGCCGTCTTCCGACTCACCAGCATCCCTGTGGAATTGCCCGCCGATGAGGGGCAGGCACGTCTGGCACTCATGCTCGCCGGACAGACGACGGATTCTCTCAAATACGCCAGAACCGTCGATTTGTTTATCGAGAAATTCCCTGCCTTGACCGACGGCTATACCGCACGTGCTCAGAAATATATGGACGCCAACGACTTTGCCGCAGCATCCAAGGACATGGAGACATCGATAAAAATGGCGACGGATAAGGACGAAGCGCATTACCAATACGCACGGCTCATCTACCAGAAGGAAGTCTATAAGTCGAAACTCCCCTACGACGACTGGAACCTCGACAAAGCCATGGACGAAGCACAGAAGGCTTATGACATCAAACCCCTGGCACTCTACGAACACCTCAAAGCGCAAATCTTCTACACCAAAGGCGAATACGAGAAAGCCTACGACATGTTCATGGCACTCACCAAAACGGATATCCGAAACCCGGAACTCTTCTACGAGGCTGCTCAGTGCAAACGGATGCTCAAGGCACCGCTTCAGGAGTCTACTGTGCTGCTCGACAGCGCCATCAACATCATACCCAAACCCTATGGCACGGACGCTGCACCCTACTTCATCGCCCGTGCCGCCCAACTGGAAGAGGCAGGCGAATACAGGAAGGCAGTTTTCGACTACAACCAGTACGACACACTCATGCTCGGGCGCAACAGCGCAGCCTTCTACTACCAGCGTGAGCAATGCGAGACGAAAGGCCATCTCTACCAACAAGCACTCGACGATATAGCAAGAGCCGTGCAACTGGCTCCACAAGAGTCGCTCTACTGGGCCGAATTCGGGTCACTGCTGCTCCGTGTCAACAAAAAAGAGGAGGCTCTGGTGGCCGCACAGCGCAGCGTCGCCCTGGAAC